>CAYYPF010000116.1:0-3959 GCA_964473475.1 Microcaldota archaeon
AACCTATTTGGAAAAAAGGCAAATAAAAAAAAGCTCCCAGATTGGCTCATTTTCTTGCCAAATAGGTTGCTTGCTGAATTTGTGAAGGGGTTTTGGAGAGGAGATGGTTATTCAAGTAATGTTGGGATAGAGTTCAACACAACTTCAAAATCTCTTGCTTCACAACTGAAATTAATCCTACTAAAACTTGGTATTATTCCCTCAGTTCGAACTCGCAAAGTTGATAAAAATAGCATACATTACTCTCATGGAAGAAAATTTACTTATAAGCATGATATTTGTAGGATAAGTGTAACTGGTATTTCCTTAGACAAAATCTCAAGAATTCTAGCGATTAACCACCCATTTCTGCGTCAAAGAAAAAATACTTATCATAGAGGAAAGATAACGAGAAACTTTTTGTGGACAAAAGTTACATCAGTTGAAAAGGAAAAATTTAAAGGAACAGTTTATAATCTTAAGACAGAGTCAGATACCTATGTTACAAGTGGATTTTTAGTACACAACTGTGCTGCTGACGTGGGGTGGATTACTGGCCACAGTTACATAGTCTACGCTCCTCTAATTCTTGGAACAACTTCCATAATTTATGAAGGAACCCCAGATTATCCCAAACCAGATAGGTGGTGGGAGATAATTGAAAAATTCAAAGTGAGTATCTTATACACCTCTCCAACTGCAGTAAGAATGTTTATGGGCTTAGGAGAGCAGTGGCCAGCTTCTCATGATCTAAGTTCCCTAAGGCTTTTAGGTTCAGTTGGAGAGCCAATAAATCCAGAAGCTTGGATGTGGTACTACAAACATATAGGAAAAGAAAAATGCCCGCTCTTAGATACCTGGTGGCAAACAGAATCAGGCATGCACTGTATTTCTCCGCTTCCAATTTCTATACTTAAACCAGGTTCAGCAGTAAGACCATTTCCAGGTTTAGATGCAGCTGTTTTTGATGATAAAGGAAAAAAGGTAAAAGGAAAAGGAGGGCATTTAGTACTCACTACTCCCTGGCCAGCAATGTTCAGAGGAGTATACAAGAATCCAGAGAGGTATATGAAAACCTACTGGAGCCAATTCCCAGAAGCATACCTTACTGGAGATGTTGGCCGTATAGATTCAGATTGCTATTTTTGGATCCAAGGAAGAGAGGATGATGTGCTCAAAGTTGCTGGGCACAGGATTGGAAACTCAGAAGTAGAATCTGCACTTGTAAGCCATCCTTCAGTTGCAGAAGCAGCTGTTGTAGGAAAACCAGATCAAGTAAAAGGAGAAATAATTGTTGCATTTGTAATTCTAAAAGGAGGAATCCAAATTTCAGATCCATTAAGGGAAGAACTCAGATCTCACGTTTCCAAGCAAATAGGTCCAATTGCAAAACCTTCTGAGGTTTGGTTTGTTTCTGCATTACCTAAGACTAGAAGTGGAAAGATTATGAGACGAATTATAAAAGCAAAACTAATGAAAGAGCCTGTAGGGGATATTTCTACGCTAATGAATCCTGAAGCAGTGGAGGAAATTGATCGGGCAAAATAACAGTATATCTCACGTATACTGGACTAATTGTCTTATTATTACAAATACACTGCAGGTATTTTAAGATACTTTCTCCCATTCGATTCTCCGTGGCCTAACTCACCTATTGATACTATAAAAGTCTTTTTGGGTGTATATTCAGAGAGGAAATTTGCAAAGGACCTAGTTGTTTTGCCAGCTTTCTTAACCTCTACAGCCATTTCCAGATTGCCTACTACAAAATCCAGCTCCCCACCTGATGCAGTTCGCCAGTAATTTACTTTTCCCAATTGCCTAAGCTCGCAGTATATAAAATTCTCCAATGCCTGACCAGTTATGGTTCCTGAGAAATCGCCCAACAAATTATTTCTAAAACCATTATCTAAAAAATATACCTTGGGGTTTTTTCTTATTTCCGTGGAGATATTTCTGTGAAATGGTTTAATCATACTTATTACAAAGGAATCCTGCAAGAGAGGCAACACTGTTTTTACTTCATTATATGCAATTCCAGATTGCTGGCTAAGGGTCTCATATTTTATTGGTCCGCCCACTGAAGCAGCAAGCGTTTTCAGCAGTAGAATTGCAGGTTCCCGGTATTTATTTCCGAATCTCGCAACTACGTCCTTTTCCACATAATTTGAGAAAAGAGTTTTCAGTAGCTCTGCTTTTTTAAATTCATCCTCTTCCAGTGCAATACGTGGGTATGCACCATACTTCAAGTATTCCTTGAGGTACGAATTAAAATCCCCTAAGAATTCAGTTTCTACTATCTTCCCAGTTAAGGTTTCTGCTCTCAATTCCCGGAGTTTCTTTTCATGTTTCGGGCTTTTCGCCCTGAGGAACTCCAGAAAACTGAATGGCAGAACATCTACGAAGATTACTCTGCCTACCAAGTATTTTCCTATTTCAGTTAAGTCAAAAGAGGAGGAACCAGTAGCAATAAATTTAGCATTTGGATATATATCATAGAGTAGTTTGAGTATTTTCCCAATATCCTTCACATACTGCGCTTCATCAAATAAGAACCAGGTCTTTTTCGTCTGATGAAATCCTATAAATTCTTTGGGATTTTTTTCGAATTTCATCCGCTCCAGGTCATCTTCGAATGTTACAAATACAATATCCCTTTCCTCTACTCCTTTTTTGAGCAGGGTTTCACGTATCCTTTTTAGTAACGTGGTTTTTCCGCTTTGTCTAGGCCCTTTAATAAGTATTACTTCTTTATCCTCTAGCCATTTTTCAATCTCCAGTTCAGCATCCCTTGGTACGTAGTTCATATGGTTATTATAGTATTATATATATTTAAACTTATCTTTTTTATTAAAATTATCAATTTAATAAGGTTATTTTTATAAAAGTATATAAAAATATCAGTTAACTGTAGTTTATAAACTCCTGAAGCAGTGGAGGAAATTGATCGGGCGAAATAACATTGGACTCAATAATTATTTTCTTCCGCTTTTCCACTTCCTACAGGAAATGCATCTACTGCATCTATTTTATGCAATTGGCCTATAATATGCCCAACTCTTTCACTGATCTCTTCTACTGGGCTTTGAGAGGTGCAAAATTTCAATTCCTTTAAGACTGCTTTTGGGAATTCTTCTATAAGTTTTGATGAAAACCAGCAAAATAACTCCTCAAGATATTTATAGAAATACTTAAATGGGTGTTTAACTACCTCTTCCTTCTTTATAATTCGAACATAGTAGCTCAATGAACTCACTGCTTCTTCGATTATATGTTCAATCTGTTCAGCAGGTGCTTCAATTCCTTCAGATTGCAGTGTTTCTATTAGTTTCAAGGTTGCTTTCTTTCTTAGTTCGCTTGGAAATATTATTTCACGTGCAGAAATATCTTCAGGGTTTATTGCTAAGGTAAAGAATGCATTTGCGTATATACTTCTTTGAGATTCTGTTTCTGGAGGGGCTATTCCAACTTCTCTTAAATATCTATGAACTTCTATACAGTCTTCAGCTAACCTCTTTTTTATTTTTCATGGGCGAGCATGTCCAGCTTCAGTAATCAAATCTCTAAAATGTTTGAGCTGATGGGAAGTAAATTCTTCTCCACTTGAAAGCATTAATCTGAATTGAACTAATATCTTAATTCTTCCGGAGTATGGTTTAGCTCTATTACATAACTCTTCAATTTCAATATCTGAAAAAGTTCTTTCATATCGTTCCCACTTTCCAGATGTACTTATTCTACTAAGCTCCAATGTGATCTTTTTTCCATTTGCAATGCACTGTGCACAAACAGTTGGCCATCCCGTATCCTTCTCATTCAATGGTTTTTCGGTTATTCTATCTATTAGTACACCATTTGGAGTCTCTTTTACTATTAACGCCTTCTTACCTGCTTTCTTATTTATAGGCCCCATAGTTTCACATTCATTTTCAAATTTTATATGTCTAACTAATAAACGCGTGAGTACTAGTAAGAAAGTC
>CAYYPF010000117.1:0-3863 GCA_964473475.1 Microcaldota archaeon
GTTACTACTTAAACTTAAAGAGGCTGGCAAAACTTCTAGAGAAATTGGAAAAGTTCTGAAAATGCATCCAGCTTACTTAAGAAAACTCATGAGTGAATTGAGAAAAAATGGAATTCGTGAAGAGACATTTTATTATGATAATCGTATCGTGGAAAAAAAAGGACGAATAAAATTCAAAATGGAAAAAGGAATTGGAATACCAAGAAAAATAAAAGTGGACGAAAACTTTGCTGAACTCTTAGGTTATTATTGCGCAGAAGGACATGTTCACAAATTTAAAGATCGTCCTTCGTCATACCATGTTGTCTTTTCTTATGGAAAACATGAAAAAGAACTCATAGAGAGAACTAAATATCTTATCAAAACAATCTTTGGTATAAATGCAACTATCTTTTTTAGGAGAACAACTACTTGTGTTGAAGTTGGAAATGCCTCACTCGGAGAATTTCTATCTCAGCTATGTGGAAAAGGATCACATGAAAAAACAGTTCCATATATAATTTCAAAATCAAATGCAGCAATAATTAAATCATTTTTGAATGCTTTTATCAAAGGGGACGGTTGTATTTTGAAGGATAAAATTGCTATAAATACGGTTTCTAAAAAACTTGCACTGGGAATTTATCATCTTTTCTTATTATCTGGGTATCTCCCTAGTTTTTATACGTGGCATCCACCAAAAACAAAAAAGATCGAAGGCAGAACAGTTAATCAGTCAACTCTTTATTATGTGAAATTGCAGGCAGAAAAATTCAGAGAATGGTTTTTGGGAAACAGTAAATTTGTTCCAAAAACAAAAAGTGAAGAAAATATAAAATTTAAGGAAACAAAAAAGTATTGGCTGGTTCCAGTCTTTAAAATAGAGGAAAACGAATACTCCGGATTTGTTTATAATTGCGAGGTTGAAGAAGAACATTCATATCTTGCAAATTTTGTAGGAGTATGTAATTGCCAAAACTGGGATATTTCTCAAGCACCAAAAGAATTTTTTGAGAGATTTCAATCAATGATTAGCCAGTGCAAAGAGCTTCCTCCAGAACTTGCAGTAAAAGAAGCACTTGCAAGTGGATGCAAATCTATTTCTTATACATATAATGAGCCTACGATTTTCTCAGAATATGCTCATGACATTGGAGTTCTTGCAAGGAAAAAAGGTTTGAAGAATGTATACGTAACTAATGGTTATGAATCCAGGGAATGCTGGGAGTATGTAAGTGAATTCTTGGATGCAGTAAATATTGATTTGAAAGGTCCGGAAAAATTTTATGAGAAACTTTGCCATGCAACTATGCCTCCGGTTAAAGCTTCAATAAAAAAGGCTTATGATTTGGGAATATGGGTAGAGGTTACTACTTTGCTTATTGAAGGAGAGAATGATGGGAAGAAATTCCTTAGAGAAACCGCAGAATATATTTATTCAATTGATCCAGAAATGCCCTGGCACCTGACTGCATTCTTTCCCATGTATAAGATGAAGAATAAACCTCAGACTTCTGCTGAAACATTATTCAGAGCACGGGAAATTGCAAAGGAAACTGGGCTTAAGCATGTTTATTGTGGGAATGTAATATCAGAATATGAAAATACGATTTGCCCAAAATGTAAGAAGGAAATAATTAAAAGAGTTGGTTTTTCAATTGAAGAGAATAATCTAATAAAGGGAAAGTGTAATTATTGTGGATATAAAATAAAGGGTGTTTTTGAATGACTACAAGAAAGCCAGCAGTTGCAGGATCATTTTATCCTGCGGAAAAGAGCGAATTAAGGAAAATGATTGATTATTTTTTGAAGAATGCAATTGATACTGATATTGAGGGAAAATTAAAAGGATTAGTTGTTCCGCATGCAGGATATATTTACTCTGGATCAGTTGCTGGAGTTGGGTATAAATTACTGAAGGAATCTGCTCCGCATACAAAATATGCAATATTAATCGGGCCTTCCCATCATGAGAAATTTTATGGGGTTGCACAAGCAACTGAGGAATACTGGGAAACACCTCTTGGAAATATTCGAGTAGAGCAGTTATCTCAAACAGATGTTATACAAAATAATGCAAAACCACATGCTGTGGAACATTGCTTGGAAGTTCAGGTTCCGTTTATTCAAACAGTAATTCCAAATGCAGATATTTATGCATTCCTTACTGGAGAGGTTTCTTCGAGTGTATTTGCAACACAACTTTCTATGAATATGCCTGCTGAAGATACAATAATTATTGCAAGCTCGGATTTGAGCCATTACCAGCCCTATTTACAAGCACAGAGAATTGATTCAGTTGCAAATAAGGCAGTTCCTTCTTTGGATATTGAAAAAGCTGAAAGCTTTATTGATGCATGCGGAAAAGATGCGATTCTTACTCTTATGAAGATTGCTAAGAAATATAGGTGGACTGGAAAGTTTCTTGAATATAAGAATTCCGGAGATACAGCTGGACCTAAGGATGCAGTAGTTGGGTATGGGTGCTATGCATTTTACAGTTCCGATTAACGAATTGGAAAGCTTGAGGCCGCAGCCTCATGATTTATGAGTAAGTATCATAAACAAGCTGATTGAATGAAAATTGAGGAAGAAATTAGAAAAATAAAAGAGAGAAATGCGAAAGTAGAAATAGATAAAGCATGGGAAATTAGCAAGAGTAGAAGAATTATACTTGCGATTTTTATTTATGTATTTGCATCACTTATCTTTTTGAGTATAAAGGTTCCAGATCCGTTTTTGAATGCATTAATACCAACTTGTGCATTTGTGATTTCAATGGCATCTTTTCCATTCTTTAAAGAATTCTGGGTAAAAAATATTTACAAAAGATGATTTGAATGAGTGAAGAGGAGTTTACAAAAAAAGAAAAGGAATTTTTGCTTCAAGTTGCAAGAAAATCAATTGATCAATATTTGAAGAATGGAAAAATAATGGATCTTCAGCCTGGGGAATTGGTTTCTGAAAGATTAATGAAAGATGGGGCTTGTTTTGTGAGTTTACATTTGAAAGGAAATCATGAGCTAAGAGGCTGTATTGGAACTCTGGAAGCACATATTCCGCTCGTATTGGATGTAATAAATAATGCAGTTGGTTCTGCATTTGAGGATCCTAGATTTTATCCGCTTAAGAGAGAGGAATTTGATAAAATCAAAATTAGTATTTCTATACTAACTGAACCTAAGAAAGTTGAGATTAAAGATGCAGAGGATTTACTAGATAAATTAGTTCCGAATAAACATGGATTGCTTATTAAGAAGGGCTGGGCTCAGGCTACATTCCTTCCAGTTGTTTGGGAGCAACTAACTAAAAAAGAGGAATTTTTAGAGCATCTTTGCATGAAGGCTGGACTTGGGAAAAACGAGTGGAAGGAATCAGGAATGGGTTTCTATTTTTATGAGGCTATAGAGTTTGAGGAATAATCTGGGAGTTCACTAATAGGAATAGAATTAAAATAATATTCCCCTACAATTGAAAACATGTCTACTAGGTTAAGTATAGAAAATTACGATGAATTGTATTTAGTTGCTACAATGCATCCGGATAAGGTAGTGAGAGCACACACTGGAATTGAAATAGTAGATCGGGCATTAAGGGAAATTGATAGTGCACACCTCCAAGAAGCATTAGAATCATTAACTACTGATAAGAATTTGGCTGGAGTAGCTCAAATACGTGCAGGAAAGGCATGGGTAAATTTACTAGCGAGAGAGAAAAAGCTTGGTGCGTTGTATGGGATTACTATAGCAAAAAGCAGGGTCCTAGCAACAGTTAGAACATATGCAAAGAAAAGATTAGAGAAATTGGGGGGAATTATACATATCGAAACAGAGAGAGAGAGTACATTAAATGAGGAAAACCCATTAAAGGAAAGGGAAGAAGCT
>CAYYPF010000118.1:0-3843 GCA_964473475.1 Microcaldota archaeon
TCAAGAATCTTTTCTTTATTTTATTAGTGTGTTATATTATCGCTCTAAATGATCTTCCTAGCTGGCAGTTTTTTTCTATTAGGTTTTTATCATTCATTTTTTTGATATTTCTTTTATTTCTCCCTCGCTTTAATAAAATCGACCTTAAGTTCTTCAACTTATTTTTAGTGTTAGCTTTTATTATCTCATTCATTATCTACATATACGTGTTTTATCAATATGATCTGGAAATTGCAGAGTTTCTTAAATTAAAACAATTCATTCCAGATAATTCTTCTGTTGGATGTGGCTTCACTATCGCTAGAATGAATCTAAACTTTTTGAAGGTAGAGCCCTTTCTCCATGCTAATCATTATTTAATCTTAGATAATATTGGTAGCTTCTCTAATGGCATATTCACTTATTCTTATGATCCCCTAAAATCAAAAAAAGAAATTATAAGTGATTTTGCTTTTCTTATGGATGCTGCAAAAAACCGTACGGATTTAGATGATCTAACTAACTGTACGTTGTTTGATAATTATGCCATTCTTCTTACTGAATCAAAACTTTATCCTCAAATGGACTACATTGTATTTTACAAAGATAACTGCAATCTTTCCAAATATTTCCTGAATGAATATGATATGATTTATGAAGATGAAAAAGGCACGTATTTGCTAAAAATTAAATCTGATTCTTAAAATATCTACTGCCATTCCAATGATAGATAACAATCCAACAGTACTTTTTCCAACATCTTTCCATTCAATTTTTTCTTCAGTTATTTTTTCCCCTTTCTTCTTTAGCAGATAAAGAATCTCTGTATCAAAGGCAAACCCATTAATTTTCATCCTATTTATTATCCCAAGAATCTTCTCTTTTCTGAAGAATTTTATTCCACACTGGCTGTCATTTACTTTCAACCCGAGTAATATCTTTATATAAAAATTGAATAGAGACGAAAGTATTCTTCGTATTTTAGACCTATAATGCCATGGTTTTCTGCTTCCAATTACAATCCCTTCTTTTCCTACAAGTCTTACTAATCTTGATACCTCTTTTGGAGAAATTGCCTCGTCCGAATCAACAAATCCAATTACTTCTCCTTTTGAAGCTGCTAACCCATTTCTTACAGCCCAGCCTTTACCCATTCTCTTTTCATTCCAAATTATTTTTGCAAATTTTAGTTCTTTTTCTAATTCCAAATATTCCTTTCTATCTATTCCTTCAATTACAACTATAATTTCAGTTTGATATTTCTTATTTAACATTTCCCAATATTTTCTAATCTTCTCTTCTACGTGGTTTTTTTTGTAAACTGGGAACACTACTGAAATTTTATTTTTCATTGGAGCTATCTATTCATAAATACTTTAAAATATCTATGGTTATCCTTATTCTATGGAGTCTAGAGAATACCAAAAAATGCATGATTTAGAAAAGACTAATTGGTGGTATACCTCTAGAAGAAAACTAATCTCTCTCTTTTTGAGGAAATATGTTCCAAAATGGAATAGGATTTTAGATGTTGGTTGTGGTACTGGAGCCAATGGACTTGAATTTTCAAAAAATTATGACTATACTGGAATAGACTCTAATCCCGAAGCAATAAAATTTTCTAAAAATACTCTCAAAAATGTTTGTCTGATGAATGCGGAAAATTTAAAATTCAAAAGAAACTCTTTTTCCGCAGTTCTGTATCTTGATGTTTTAGAGCATTTGAAAAATGAGCGAATAGCCCTAAAAAGTATAAGAAATATTCTAAAAGAAGATGGAACCCTAATAATAACTGTTCCTGCGTTTATGTTCTTATGGTCTGATCACGATAAGTTCTTGCATCATTATCGCAGATATTCACAAAAAGAACTAGAATCATTACTTTCAGCTTCTGGGTTCAAAGTTTTAAGGAAAACATATTGGAATTCCTTCTTATTTTTACCAGTTTTGATCCTTAGAAAAATAAAGTCTATTTTTGGCTCTTCTTCTAGTGATTTGGAAGAAGTTCACCCTCTAGTTAATAGCTTACTAACAGGTATCCTGAATCTTGAGGCTTTTTTAATTTCTAAGGGAATAAATTTTCCATTCGGAATTTCAATAGTATTAATTGCTAAAAAATCCCAATAGATTAAAATTATTTCGCATATTAAACACTTTACTAAGAAACGGTGGTATAACTGAAAAAACTTTTCCAAAGCATTAATCTTACAGAATTTATAATACTCTTTTTCTTCATAGCTTTGTTTATGGTCTCAATCACTTTTAGTTTTAGTTTTGCAATTTTTACCTATTCTAGTTTTGTTTTCATCTTAGGTTTTATAGTTGCTTTACCTATTATCGCCACTATTTTTGTTTATAAACATCTTAGTGATTGTAGTGGTAAGGAACTAAAACATCTTCTTCTGAGATCTAAAAAATTTGTAAAAACATGGTATCCATTATTTTTAGGAGTATTTTTATATGAAAATCTCGGGCATGTTGTTAGGTATATCCGTTTTCCAATTATTAACGGATATCTAATAACCTTTGATCATTTATTCCTAGGTTTTCAGCCTTCTGAGGCAATTCAGGCTTTTTTGAATCCGACCCTAACTGATTTTTTTGCATCCGCATATTTTTTTGGTTATGTTCTAGTTCCCCCGCTTGTAGGGCTAATAATATACAAATATAACAGTAATTTAGCTAAAGAATATATTCGAGCTTTGGTTCTGTCAATGCTGTTAGGTTTCCTTTTTTATATTTTCTTGCCTGCAATCCAGCCAGCTTATTACTGTCCTTCATGCTATACAAAAAATCTTAACGGAGAACTGATTACCAATCCCTTAAAAACCCTTCATAATTTGGATGATTTTGAAGCAAATGCCTTTCCCAGTTTGCATACTGCCCTAACAACAGTCATGTTGTTTTATGCATTTAAGTTTGATAAAAAACTTGGTTTTATAATACTGCCAATATCCTTCTCTGTATGGGTTTCTACATTATATCTCCGAACCCACTATTTTGCTGATTTATTAGCTGCGTGGGTGCTTGTGTGGTTGATAATAAAATATGCTGATAACGTAGAAAATATTTATATAAAATCAAGAGATCGATTTATTTCTTTTTTGCAACTATAATTACATGTGTACCATTCGCAAACTCATTTGCCTCTACATTTCTGTAATATCTCTTAAGTTCATATATAATTTTTTTAATAGGAATTAGTTCATATTTAACCATTCCTATTTTTGCTAGAATTCTAGGAACTGATGCCTTTATCAGTAAGGGTATTGATAGTTTTCCATTAGGCCTAATATATTTTTTAAGAGAGTATTCTGGATTAACTATGATAAACAATCCATCTTTGTTAAGATGATAATATGCTTTTTTTATCCATTCTTTATAATTCGGAGAATAAAAAGATCTACAAAATATAATTACATCTGCCTTTTCCTTACTTCTCTTCAAATATTCATCTATGTTTTGACATATAAACTTGGTTTTTTTTCCTTTAAGTTTCTTTTTACATTCATTTATTGCAATGTTTGAAAAGTCGACTAAAGTTATTTTTTCGCTTATACCTACAAGTTTTTTAGCAAGGCTTCCATCCCCGCAACCCAATTCAATAATTTTACTATTTTTATATTCATCAACGATGTATCTAGTTATTCGTTTATATATCTCCTCATCCAACTGCCCTTTTGTAAGCTTGTATAACGGCTGATTTATGTCCCAAAGTAACTGATTAATATCCATAAATTTCATAAGTTTAAATAATTGTAAGTTTAAATTGTTATGCATGACCCAATAGATTAAAACCCTTTCTTCCTAGTTTATTCCAATGCAACAGGAAGAGTTGGACCTTAAATGTATTTCCTCATTGGC
>CAYYPF010000119.1:0-3804 GCA_964473475.1 Microcaldota archaeon
GGTTCTTACAATGCAAAGCAGCAACTAAACCAGCAAGCACATCTCCTGTTCCTCCCTTAGTTAAACCTTGGTTTCCTCCTTTCATTATAACTGTTCTTCTTCCATCTGAAATTATATCTCCTTTTGGGTCTTTTTTGAGTATAATACAGTTCCATTTCTTAGCCATTTGAATTACATTCTCTCTTGTTCCTTTAAGCCCGAAAAGTCTTCTGAATTCCAACTCGTGAGGAGTGAGAATTGAGCCTTTTGGAATCTTATTCTTCACTAAATAGAGCCCATCCCCATCAATTACTAGCTTTTTTGCATTCTTGATTACGAATTTATGGTTAAATTTAGCAGTTGAAAGTCCGATTCCAAATAAAGTGCAATCAACTAGTTTGATTTTTTCTAATGAATAAATCATAATTGCTTCTGGAATGGTTTTTACTCCTTTTAGAAGCAATGGATCTTTTTCTGCTGGATAGAAATACAGTAGATCTACAAATCTTCTTGCTGCAAGAATTGCGAACATAGGTGCGCCATGGTAGGCCTTGCTTCCTCCAATTATGAGGAGCTTTCCATTCTGGCCTTTATGGGAATATTTAGCAGGTTTGTATAAAGAGGTTAGAATTTTCTTAATGCACATAATCCACTAACATATTTGAGGATTAAAAAATTAACTATTAGAACAAATTAACTGTGCGTAAAGAGGTTTCTCTTAAATCTGCTAAGCGGACAGACACCAATGCTCCATCTTCAGTAATATTCCCAACAGACACTCTTGGCAGGAATATGGATTCAGAAACCATGATCGGGTCAGCACCAGAAATAATGCTCATCTTCAGACCCGGGGGAAAAGGCATTCCTCTAATCTCCAAATGCACACAGTCACCTTGAATATCAACAACAGTAATCTGTGCTTCCACCTCATTAACTGAGAATATTATTGATTCTCCTTTTTTTATTCTATGTGACTGAACGATAATTGGAACCTTTGATCTAACACATTTTCCAGGATCCCCTTCGGGGCATATACTAACCGAAAGACGATCTTCCAGAGGAGCTTGATTTTTGATATTGTCTCTAAGTAATGGTGGTATTACAATTGCAGAAGATACGCCACCAACAATGAGCACCATGATTATTGGAAAACTCAAAGTCCTTTTTTGAATCGCAGGCATTCCTGGTTTTACTCTTGTATTCATAAGATATTGGTAAGTATTTAGCTTTTGCCTGACCGTTATAGTAAAATAGTTTATAAGTATATGGTAATGGATAGTTTTATAAATAGTGTGTGAATAAATATATTATTATGAATGGAAGACTACTTAGATGCAATCCAGAGAGAACAGTTTGGAAAACAAAGCTTGAACTTAGAGGACCATTAACTTTTGGTAGGGATCCAATAAATGATATTATAGTTCCCCATCCAATGGTATCTGCCTCCCATGCACAAATACGGCAAGACTCAAGAGGACTATGGAGAATAAGGGACAATGGAAGCACAAATGGCACATGGGTAAATGAAGTACGAGTAAGAGAAAGAGTTCTGCTTCCTGGAGATACTGTAATGTTCAGCACAGAGGCAGACAAGTTCGTATTTGCAACACGTGAGGAAAGAATTGCAATAATGCTTGCAGATGGAACTGCACCCCATAGAACCAAATTAAATAAAATTGCAGATGAACTTGAGAAAAGAGGTTTTACCTGCATTGTTCTTATGCCTAACAAAGGGGAAGGCAAACTTCTTTGGGACTTGCAAACTGGAGCAGATGCAATGCCAATTACAAATTGGATAAAACCATTCACAATTAGAGATTATAATCAGAACTCTCAGTATATTCTTCTCTATTGTTCAGGATTATCAGAAAATAGCGAGGAATTCAGGTATATGAGATATGCTGTATCAATAGCCATTAGCACAGGCAAAAGAGCACTCCTCGCAGATGGATATGGTGGGTTACCACGTGCCATGGAACAAAATGAGTTGGTATATGGTATTGGTAGTGAGAAGAATCGAATGGATAATATATTGTTGAGAGAACTAAGCATAAAAAGATTCTTTGGATTTGGGATTGATGTTCCGCTTCCAAATGGAGTTGAACTTTCCCTTCCAGCAAGAATAGAGAGGAAATGGGGGTTTTTCTAAAGGTATTTCCTTATACGTTCATTTAATTTTTCAGCTTCTTTTAGTGCATCTTCAACTGGAGTTCCTCCGGATTTAAGATAAGCCTCAGCAATTCCAGAGGAAGAATTTATTCTATGAATATACGGGTTTTTCTTAATTGCTTTCATAACTAAATCCAAATCTCCTCCTTGGGTTCCGATTCCAGGAATTAAGAAAGGAACTTCTCCTTTTGTAATTTTTACAATTTTCTTTATTGCATCTGAGGTTGCACCAACTACTAATCCAGCGTTCTTCCAGTTTAAGGATTTTTCAGCAATTAGTTCGTATAGTTTTTTTCCTTTAAACTTAAGATCTTGAAGTTCTGCTGAACCAGGATTAGAAGTCTTACATAATACGTATGCAAGTTTTCCCTCCCTTAAGAACGGTTCAATTGTATCTGAACCTAAATAAGGAGAAATTGTAGTTGCATCAGCTCTCCAAAAATCATATAATTCTCTTGCATAAGCTTGAGCAGTTTTTCCAATATCTCCTCTTTTTCCATCTAGAATTACCAGGGTTTTTCCTCTATACCGTTCAATTATATTCTTTAATGCAGAAAGCCCTTCAAACCCATATTGTGCAAAGAATGCATAATTTGGCTTAATTGCAGAGATTTGGTTTTCCTCAATTAATTTATCTGTAAGTTCAAAATAGAATTTGAGGATTTTTTCCTCAACTGTTCCCTCTTCTTTTATCTTTTCAAGAATAGGATCAATACCAAAACAGAGAATTGTTTTCCTTTCTTTTGCAGAACTTTCAAGAACTGGAAGCATGTATATCTAATAAAGATGAGAAGGAAAGTTAATAATTCTTATTCTTGATAATGAAATATGGGAATTATAGGTTTCTTTGGAAAGATTGTAGCTTTCCTTATTCTTGGATTAGTTGTTTCATTGATTGGAGCTTCTGTATTAGTAATTTCTGCTCCAGGTTCTTATGCACAAATTAAATCAGATATGCTGGAGGTTCTGCCTAAAGAAATGGATAAAATGGCTAAAGAGGAGATGCCTGAATTTACAATGGAAGAACTAAAAATGGCCTGCCTGGGCCCTCAGGAAGATTCAAATGTAGAAAAAATATGCGCAAAGGTTAATTCAGGTAAAATAACAACAACTGAACAGGTAAAAACAGAATTCTATAAGGTAATGCTTGAAGAACAAACAAAGGGAATGGATGACAGCATTAAACCAAAATTAGAAGAGATAAAAGGATATGGCGGAGTTTTAGTTATGGGTTTTTTAGGACTAATCTTACTTTCAATAGGAATTTTAAGAATCTCAACTGCAAATTTCCATAATGCTTTCCAAACATTATTCTCAATGGTTGCAACAATTTCCCTTTTGAGTGTAATTGGATTATTTTTAATGCAACAAGCTGTTCCTTCGTTAATTGGGAATTTTATTGGTAAAGAAACGCCAATGGGTTCTACTGGAGCAGAAGCTATGATGAGTTCAATGGCACCTTACTTAGCGAAATGGGGGCTCATGTTCGTTAATCCGGTATTGTATGCTATGATTGGATTATTTGCAATAAGTTTAATTGGATATTTACTGCTTAGGTTTGTGTACAAAGGAACACCTAAAAACGAAGGAAAAATTAATAAAAAAAACAGGATAAAAAAATAGAAAAATAAGAAAAAAATAGAAAAATAAGAAAAA
>CAYYPF010000120.1:0-3785 GCA_964473475.1 Microcaldota archaeon
GTAGGGTAAAATTTGATATCTTATTGATTCATTAATAAGTGGGATTATACGCTCCCGTGGTTCCGGTTGTAATAGGAGCATCCCCTCTCTTTTTTCCCATCCAATAAAACAGGTATATCAATGCTCTCGGAGCAGTTATTTTCAATGCGTGCAATTGATCAGCTTTGATAATGTGTTTTGCTAACAATTCTTTTTCTGCTTCTTCCAGTTTTTTCTGATTTGTTGCATCTGATAGAACCTGCGCTTCGACATCATAAAAAGTGCTGCCCATGTGAACCAAAAGCAATAATGCACGAGCTGCCATCGTTGCCAGGTCTTGACGTAACACCTTGCCTTTCAGTAAGGTATCCTGAAAACTCCCAAGAGAGTTCTGAGTTATGAAAAATAAGGGAGATGGAACAACGTCTACACATTTTAACAATGCCTTTTGAACGCCTTCGGCGCACTGGACTTCCTTATGATTTGTATTTCTCAATCGATTTTGATCAGATATAATAATGTGCCAGTCTTTTGACATATCGCCTAAATCAGGCGTATTATCAAGTAGACAGTTGATGTCGAAAATGTCTTTTACGATCTGAGATTGCTCTTCTTCCAGTCTCCCAATAGTTCCAAAGGCTAGCGAAGATAATTTTGATGCTAGAAAATAACGCTGCGTCGGCAGCAGAACTTCAAAATTTCTAATATGCTGTTTTTCTGTTTCGGAAATCGTCAAGCGAATTATGTCAAATTTTACTAGGACATCCTCCTTTGAAACTGAATAATAAACAAAAATTGGATTGCGGCTTTTCCGTCGGGTTATCGCATATCCAGCTTTTTCCAATCCTTGAATTAGTTTCTCTGTTTCTCCAGAATAGGAAACGTCCAAGTCAATACTGAGTCTTTTTTGTTCCGGCAAAATTGCCTGGATAGCACTGCCACCGAGGAAAATAACATTCTTATCTATCTTTATCAGTATTGACAAAACTTCAAAAACTTCTTTGCTTCGTTTTTCAAAATCCTTGTTCATGTGCTCACCAGTTTTAGCAGCTCGAGATTTTTCATTCCGTTCTTGAAATGCCGTTCATCGATCTTAAGAGTTGTCTTCTTGGAAAGATGATACGCAAATATGCTGACAAACCAACCCAAATATCTTCTGAGAGAATATCGATATAGTTCACTAAATTTGATAAGATTTGTTCCTGTCAGGTAGTGTTCCCAAAGATCAACGATGTCATGCAAGGAAATTGGCAAAATTCCTTTTTCAGAATAATAAAGAAGATCAACGAGGCATTTTTCAAGTTTTGGATGAGCGCCCTCCACTTCTCTTCTGGTTTTGCCTTCTCTTGCAATAATAACGATGCTGGCTTCCCGATCTGCTAATCGTATCTTAAGAACTGGTTTCTTTATTCCGGCGTATATTTCATAATTTGGGTATTCTTTAGCTAGGAGTTCGACAAGCGAATCGACGGCAACCCGATCACATTCGATAAAAATCATGTTTTTTCTCCAGTTGTGAAGCAAATGGATAAACGGAGTTAGATCCCAGATGATAATATCTAAAGCTGGCATCGTCTTATGGATCATTTTCGTTATCTTCCCGGTCTCTTTTCCGAATGTAATATTTGTCATGTAATTAGTTTACATGACAAACTATAAAAAGCTATCTTTTGTCATGTAATTAGTTTATATGACAAACTTACATCTTAAACAAAACATCGGCACTAGACCCATAACCCAAAACCAATTTTAGTGCACTGAGAGAAAATGACTACACAGAAAACTAAAGTTCTCTTATTTCGCAATTCAAGAATTGCAAAATGCAGGCTCGCTTGGCTGTTGCCAAGGATCCTTCAAAATTTTTTAAGAAAAATTTGCAGGGGAAGAAAGCAGAGAGTTCTTCTCAGTGTGTACGCCATATTTATCTCCTTAATGAACGAAGTTCATTGAGGTTTTTGAACGGTTCGCCGTTCAATTCTCCTTCGCGTGACCGATAAAACGACGCTTCATTTTATGGTAATGAGAACTACGGTTCTCAACACTCCGAGAACGCCTCGCGTTCTCTTGGTCCATTGAACGTTGCGACGTTCAATTGGAGGGGTGTTCTAAGAGGAGAAGTTTAAAAAGCTCTCTAAAAGATTACAGAACTTCTATAGTTTCATAACTTATTATTGTTCTTGTTTCTCCAATTGTCTTTTGTTTTCTCAAATTTTGGACAACTATTTTATTAAGTTCTTCCATAGATTTAACCTTTACCTTGAATAGAATATCAAACTCTCCAGTAATCATTGCAACCTCGCGAATGTTTGGCATCTTTGAGATTTCAATTAGAATTTTCTTTTGATCTACTCCGGGCAGAGTCTTGAGAAGCACATATGCAGTAAGCGGCATGCCCAACTTTTTATAATTCAATCGTACTGTATAATTTTCTATTACATCCAGTTCCATGAGTTTTTTTATTCTATTGTGAACTGTAGTCATAGGAATATTTGTTTTGCGTGCTAACCTTTTCTCTGAGAGTTTTGAGTTTTTCTTTAACTCATCAATTATTGCAAAATCCCTTTCATCTAGATTTTCACTCATATAAAACACCTATAATGGAGTATATACCCCGAAATATTTAAAAAACTATCTAAATTTAGAGTGAATAAACTGAAATTTCGGAATTAGATTTAAATAGAAGGTGCGAACAAACTAATTCTTGTGATTAATATGACAACTAGAATGAATGATCAAAAAAAGATAGGTGTTGTGGATGCGCTTAGATTGCGCGTAAGAAGAGGGGATAGAATTCCGCAGGCATTCCTTGATAAGTATCTTCAAAGAGAAGATATTGATAAAAGAGATAAAATTGCTGTGGCTGAGGTTTATGAAAAAGAAGGAAAATATGGAGATGCTGCTAAGATGTATCTTATTCTTGGATTAAATGTAAATGCTACAGCATGCCTTAGAATGTTAATGAATTATTGGTTGGAGCGAAGGCAAATGCCAGAGCCTCTTAAGCCTATAAATCTCCCTGAAGAAATTGCAAATCTTGGGGATACGACATTGGCCATTGCAGAAATCTTCTTTAAGCTGGGAAAGAAAAAAGCAGCTATTCAATTCCTCTTTGAAAATAGCCATCCGAATTCCTACATAGATAAAAACTATCCACAAGTATTAATATATTTTATGAAGGTTTCCGAACTTTTTATTGAAATGGGGAGACCTGATTTGGCTGCATTGATGCGATGGAAAGCAGCCGAGATACCGGAACACATGAGAGAGAATGAAACGGGTCGTATTTGTGAAAAAATGGCAGGTCAAACCGACTTAGAATTAGCAGAACTTTTTACTAAAATGAGAAAACCTAAATTAGCAAAAATAATACTCGGTAGGAGCAAGTGCAAAGTTGATCTGGGAGTAATCGCAGAAGCGCTGGGTGTAGCAGAAGAGATTGCATCACAAAATAAAAGAGATTTACTTGATTCACTCTTAGATATAGATATACCTTGTCCTGAACGCAGGTATGTGGTGCAATTAAAAAATGCCATAGAAACTGGCGACCTGTTGAATAAACGAGATGTTGAACAACTTGTTGATGATCCGGAACTAAGAAAAAAACTAGGACAACGATGGCCAAAGTATGCAGACAAAACAGGCGAGATAAACGTAGGCGAGCAGTATGAGATGTGCCAACATGGGAAAGAGGGGAAGGCTCTTGATGAACTCCTTTTCTTCTTGAAAGAAGGGTTCGTAAAGTAAAACATGAGATAGGGGCTTCGTCCCTATAACCCCACCGTTCGCTCCTTCTCGGCGACCGAGAC
>CAYYPF010000121.1:0-3723 GCA_964473475.1 Microcaldota archaeon
AAACGATGAGACACAAATCAGGATTACTTAGTTGATTGTGCATATGCGACAAATGGTTGGTTTGGTATAGAGCAAAGGCGGTTGGTTTATAGTGCTGGCGATTTAAAGGAACTTTATCCTGAACAAAAAACTTTATTGCAAGAAAAATTTATTGATATAATAAAAAATAATTTACTGCAAACTACTTTCTTTTTTACGATTATGGAACAAACACGTATGATTTATTCTCTTGGATGGGACAAGGCTCTTTCAGCACACGAATTTATGAAAAAATCTTTGCTTTCCTATTCATATTGGTGTGCTTGGAAACAATTTCAGCAATGTAATAGATCAGGAAATAGTTTTAGACCGTTTATAGATGAATTTGATGGTGAAGAAACAATAGCTTGGTATAACTTAATCAAAGCAAAACCGTGTATTTTTTATAGGGGAGATATGTCAAATCCATTGATAGCAACTTGTGATGTTATACTTGAGTATTTGGATAACAAATTACGAAAACAGAAATTGTCTGATGTAACAATCGAACAAGAACTCAAAAATCTGGGTCTTAATGGACAAAAACAGTACATTGGGATTCCTGATTTGCACAACATAACTGCAACGTCTTCTAATCACATAAATAAAACACAATTTCGTGCTAAACCTACATACTATATTGTCTTTGAAGATAGACCTACGCAACTCAATAAAAAAGAATGGACAGACTCAAAAACCTACAGTGGTATGGTGGATTTTGCAATAAAAAATGCGTTTGAAAATAATGGTTGTATAAAGTTCTATGACCATAAAACTGATTCCAAAGTTCTTAATTCACGTGATTATTTCATTTGGTGCAGCGAAGGAGGAAAACAGATAGTAGATGCTGTTGGCAAAGCCAATGGAACAAAAGAGATTTATTATCATGGACAAAAAGGAATATAATAATCATACGGGCGACTACTCTTTCGAGATAGCCAAAGACGACTCCGGTAGGAGCCGCTTCTTATTAATTAGGAACAGCAAATATTTAAATAATTATGTAATTTCATCAGGTTTACTATGGTGGCATCGAAAACCAGCTTTAGTTATATGACATTCTCCCCGCATTAAATTAGAATAAGCAAACCTCCTTGAGCCATCATTTTATTACACAGTGGACTAGAGGGGAATTGAACCCCCTGCCTTTCCGTTTTCCGGATCAATTAAGAACATGCGAACGGAACGCTCGACCGATGAGCTACTAGCCCAATAAACATCTTATAAATATCTTTATCATAAGTAGATATAAAAAAGGTTTATGATTGGACCGGCAACTCCAAAGGTTGAAGGGGCTGGGCAATTGCTTCTTCAAAGTCAGGTTCTTCTGTTTTTCCATATTTAAAAAAATCCATAAATCTACGTGCTGTGACGCTCCAGGCAAATTTATTTTTTAATGTTTCTCTTACTGAATCAGGTATATACAAGTGTAGTGAAAGCAAATGTTGGATATAATGGATTGCATCATTTATCTTACTGAAATCAGTCACCAAATGCTTCAATCCAAGCTGCCTGAAATAATACGCAACACCCATGTTTTTACTCACTAATGCGACAGTGCCACAGGCAATTGCCTCAAAAGGAACCAACCCAAGCGTTTCAAAATGGGAGGGAGAAATAATCAACCTGGTGGAGCGGTATACTAAACGCATGGAAGCATCATCAGTAGTTGGAGGCAGCATTCGAACCCCGTTTGCTATAAATTCCGGGATTAATACTGAATTATGTGCAAAATCAGTAAGTACCTGGATAGAATAAGGGTTCATACTTGAATGTGCAGAAACGTGTTTTAAAAATTCGAGATTTTTAACTGGGTCATCCCTGCCAACGAAGCCAACATCAACCAAGTCTTTGACGTGAACCATCTCTGAGAAAAAGAGGTCTGGGATTCCGTTTGGGATTACCGCATGCACGTCTGGAATAAAATCGTATCTAAATGCAAATAGATCACGAACAAGTGGAGAAACAAATACGAACCTAGAACACTGTTCAATAATTTGTGTTTCAAGCTCTGCCTGAAGCCGTTGCTGTGGTGTGTCCACATATCGTAGTCTTTCTGCGAATGCACTGTGCATTATAACTATCTTGGGAATGCGTACACCTGCAAAGGCCTGCATAAGAATCCAATCATGGACATTTGTGCCATTAAATACGATTACATCAGGACTGGTTTTATCCAAAAATTCACGCGCAAATCGTGCTTGTTCTCTATACTTATGTTTCAATTCCCCCAAGCTGGATAAACCGCGAATAGGAGTGCGCACATGGTCAGGATGTGTTTGTACTGTTTGAATAAAAACATTTCCATCTTTATTCAATTGCGTCGTATTACCAAATGCGAATACTACTAAGGTATCCTGCGGATTATGTATTTTAAAGGCGCGAATAAATTCCCGCGTAGCCCTGGCAACCCCAGATGGGGCAATGAATCTGCCAGACATAAGTATTTTCATAAGCATATATAGGTTACGACATATTTTAATACGTTTCGACGCTGGGCCAGGGCGAGGAAGTAATTTAAAATATACTAGCCAAAATATATTATGATACTTTCCGGAAAAGAAGTGGCTGAGGATATCCTTAAAAAAGCAGAGCAGAATATAAAGAAATTAGGCTTAAAACCAACTCTGGGAATTGTATCTGTTGGAAATGATCCTGCTTCTGAGATTTATGTAAAGAAAAAATTAACTATTTCTGAAAAAATAGGAATAGAGGCCAAGCATTACAGGCTGGCTGCAAATGCAAGTGAAAAAGAACTTCTTATTCTAATTGAAAAATTAAATAATGATAAAAAAACCACTGGATTTATTGTTCAGCTTCCTCTTCCAAAACACATGAATGAAAATAAGGTAATTGAAGCAATTGCACCGGAAAAGGATGTTGATGGATTTCATCCGATAAATATAGGAAAATTATTTTTAGGATTAGAAGATCCTAGTGCAATGATTCCAGCAACTCCATATGGAGTAATGAAAATGCTTGAGTATTACGAGGTAGAACTTGAAGGAAAAAATGCAGTTGTAGTTGGAAGGAGCAATAATGTTGGAAAACCAATTGCAATAATGCTTTTGAATAGAAATGCAACTGTTTCTATCTGCCATTCAAAGACTCAAAACCTTCGAGAATATACAAAACAAGCAGATATTCTTGTGGTTGCAGTAGGAAAGCCAAAATTAATCACTGAGGATATGGTTAAGGAAGGTGCGTATGTAATTGATATTGGAATCAATAGGGTCGGAGATAAAATTATTGGGGATGTTGATTTTGAGAAAGTAAGCAAAAAAGCCCACTGCTCTCCAGTTCCAGGAGGCGTAGGCCTGCTTACAGTTGCAATGCTTATGCACAATACAGTTAAGGCAGCTGCAAACAGAAAATAAAAAAGTGAATAGTTGGGATAGTACAGAAATAGTAGGAATATGATGGCACAATTCTCGGCACTTGCAATGTTAATAGCTGCAAGAATAATCCTTGTATTATTAGTTATTACACGATATATGTCCTCTTTCTTAAACGCTTCTTTGGGAGTAATTAGTTACAAGAAAGGAGCTAGTAAAGTTCCCATTATAGGCAGACCTTTAGAGTTTATTTTTGGATCAGTAATTATGAACATTCTCAAGAAAAAAGTCTCCGGATTTGGTTCGATTTTGTATGAGCTAGAGACGCCAGAGAATGAGTTGTCATTCTCTACGCCCCAAGAACGTTGTT
>CAYYPF010000122.1:0-1302 GCA_964473475.1 Microcaldota archaeon
TAGCCTTCCAGAACTTCTTTAGGAACTCCTTTTTCGATTTTAGCTTTCCTAACTGGTTTAGATAAATAAGAAGGAACATCCTTTTCTTTTTTGAAGAATTCTTTTATTGCATCAGAAATCCTCCTAACTTTCCGATCCTCAGTTGCAACAATTCTTCTTTCTTTTAGGAAAATAACTGCATTTGAGTGGCTTTTCTTGAATGAGCTTACATGTTTTTCCTCCCATAAACCTGGCCCAAGAATCTGGATTTTAGAAGGAAGCTCAGATTCTAAGGTTTCAACTAAGAAGTAAATCCTTTTTCCATTTGAATAAATATAATGATCAAGCACAGTAAAATCTAATTTTTCTAAATACGCAACTATTCTTTTCCCTAATTTCCTCAGCTGGCCCCATAAAATATCATCTACGATTTTTGGCTGTTCAGTTGAGAAGCAAGTAAGGTTTGCGTGCCTTTTCAAATATTCTTTCAAGTGTTTGCTCTCAAATTCCCTTAGTTTGAAAAACTTTCCCTCAGGTTTTTTTAGAAATACTCTTGCAAGTATAATGAACCTAAGTGTAACTTCATCAGAAACAATTGCAGCAACATCCCTATTTGGATCAACTGGATCAACCACAGTAATATTCTGGGTTTTGAATTTTTTTACAATCTCTTCCTCATTTGGATAATAGCCTTCAATGTCTATTGCAATTGGAAAGGTCCACTCAGAAACTGCTTTCAAAAGATTTAGGAATGATCCATATTTGAGAACCAGCAATTCGCACAAATATCCTGAGAATCCCTGCACGCGTATTTCAGCACCATAAAGTTCATGCATTTTCAGTAACTGCTTTAGCAGAAGAACATCCTCTTTCTGCTCTGCACTAAGATGCTCGCAAATATATTTCATATGTAGAACTGAACGATCTACTGCAGAAGCTCTTTCTTCTATGTAAGTGATATTATACGCAGGAACAACATCTACTTTTCTTCCAGAAATAAATAATCTTACATATGGGTGCTCTGCATATTTCATCTCTTGTTTTGCTTTTGGAAATGCTTTTTTTGTAGCATTTTTTACAATCGAATAAAGCGCTTCTCTTTTCACAGATTTTGGAACTAAAATAAAAATATCATGGTCTTTTGAATTCTTGAGGAAGGTTCCTTTTCCAACAGAACCCATAAGCATAACTTTGTATTCAGAAGGTAATTTACCTCTTAATTCTTTTTTTAACCATTCAGCAAACGCAAGCTCTTCCTTAGTTTCCTTTTCAGTAGGTTTTATTTCCTTAAGAACTGATTTTCTCAGAGAATCGAATCCCATA
>CAYYPF010000122.1:1402-3722 GCA_964473475.1 Microcaldota archaeon
ATAAAGATGCTATCTAGTTGTAAATTAAAAACCTTATTGCTGTGCGAAAATCAATTTTTGTAAAACTTCCGTCATCCAATATATTTAAAATAGTAAACTAAGTATGAGTGAGTATGAGAAGGATATTCCTATTGTTTATTGTATTATTTTTATTTTTTGGTTGTGTTAGCGAAAAGCCGTATTCTACGCAGAACAGCGAGAGCGAATTAAGTTCTGACATCATTGATCCAAATTCAGATTCAATTGCAGATTTCTACCAATATACTTTTTCAAAAGTTGATTCTGAAGGCTATTCAGTTCAAAGAGAGGTATATGTATTCCCTCAGCAGTCTGCAGGTTCAACTGCATTCAAAACCCTAAGCGAGGAAGAGCTCTCAGCACTGCTCACTTCTTTTGTTTCCTTTGAAGAGGAAAAACGAACAGCAGTTGATTCTTGTTTTGAGTCTATGGGGCTTACAGGTGGCTGTGTAGATTATGCTTCTTGCAATCATTTCTGCGCAGAGCATTCCTCAAAATGCAAGGAAATCTCTGAAAAATATTATGATTATTTAGGATATTCTATTTTGGAATTATATAAGATAAAAACCTCGATGGTTGATCTTACAAATTCAATAAATAATCGTTTATACATGTACGATTCCCTTACCTTAACCCAAAAAGCAAGTCTAATTAGTGATTTGAATAGTTTTTATGCACTCTCTGTAAAAGCAATGAAATCCCCTTTATATACTGATCCTGAATTGCAATTATGTTCAAACCCTTCAACTTCATTTTCTCAGTGGAATGCAATAAAATCTGGAATCGCTTCCTATGCCCTTCAAACAGATACCTATGATTATTTAGTTGTTCTTAAACTAGAAAGAGCAGCAGAAAAAGAAAATGAATATATAGATATTTTTGTAAAAGATAAATCTCCAGTTGGAGCATTCAGCGTGAACTCTCCTCAAGAAATTGAATCTTCAGGTGGTTGGGTAAACTGGCCAATAATTAAGCCATACACAACTGATTCAATTTTATTTTATTATTTCTCTTCAGAGGATTCTCCAGAGTCTATTTCCTGGAAAACCCCCTCAGTAAAAACAAGAGAATTAGATCTTTCATTCTTAGGGATTTCCTTTTTCCTATTCAACTCATTCCTTCCAATTTCAAACTATTATATCAGTCTAGGACTTGCAATTGCAATTCCACTTCTCTTACTAGCACTACTAGTGAATGTTCTGCTCTTAGCCTTTAATCTCCTAAGTGCCAAATTAAGAAAGGAGAGCAAATACAAGGCAATCAAGAATTTTGTAGGGGTTCCAAATACTGAATGGAAGAAAGACATTCTCTTTGGAGCAATAATTGCTGCAATTGGATTTGGTGCAACCTTCTTTGCAGAACACATCTCAGAGAAGAACTTAGTTGTATTTAAGGTTCCAGAATATATTTTCGGAGATTATGCCGGATTCATAGGAATTTTCTGCATAATTGTTGGTCTAGGATTCATCTTCTTTGCACTTCTTGCAAGCGTGAAATTATCCATGCTTAAAGGATCCTATTTAGGAGTAATAAAAGTGGAAAAAGAAACAGTTAAAGTTGATATAACTCATCTAAAGGAAAAGCTTGCAATTTTGAGGACACTAATTAAAGAACTCCAACAGGATGGATTGGAAATTACTGAAGCTTATGAAGTATACACCTCAATTCCTTTGGCAAAACTAGAAAAAAATGCAGCTAAGAAAACTGCAGAAGAAGGCGAGGAAGTTAGGGCAGAACTTAAGGAACTTGAAAACAGTATAGACAAAGTAGACAGCATGATCTCAATGCTCAGGGAAAGAAAGGAAAGTGCTAATTCAGAATGGCCAAAATGGTCTGAAAAATTAAAAGAAATCCTGATAGATAAAGAAGGGGTTTACCTTTCTAATCTTACATTTATTCCAGTTCCATTAAGGAGATGGACAGTAAACAGATTCATAAAAGAAAATACAGATATGTCACTTGCACTTGAAGGAGAGGTTCTAAAAAAGACTAAAACTGATCCAATGATTCTTATAAATAAAATGATTGAGGAAGGACTTATCCAGAATGTATTAGTATACAAGGATGGAAAAGAAGTAGTCTCAGTAGTTAGGAAAGGAAACAAAACAATGTATTCTGTGCTTGCAATGAAACTTCTTTCCTACCTGAAAACATTCCTGGATAAATTTGGAAGAAAAGAGTATAAGTACGTAATGGGTATTGGAAACAATACTGTTTTTGCAATTGTAAATAAAGGTGGAAAGGAATCCATAATCCTTACAGAGAGAGAAAAATTCAAGGATGCATTTGAGAAATGGAAGGA
>CAYYPF010000123.1:0-3722 GCA_964473475.1 Microcaldota archaeon
ATACTGAATGGCACACGGTTACAATAAACTTAGATGAATTTGAAGATGCAGGAAAAATTGATTTTGATAATTCTGAGAGAAAAATTTCCTTAGTCAAACCAATTACTTTCAAGAATGAGGAAGTAAAACTTACTCCTGGAGCATATAAAGTAATCTTCAATGAATATGTAAAAATTCCTAAGAATTTAATTGGGTTCTGTTTTCCAAGATCCTCTTTGCTTAGATGTGGTGCTACTTTAGAGTGTGCTGTTTGGGATCCAGGGTATGAGGGAAGAAGTGAGGCCTTGCTTTTAGTTATGAATTCGCATGGTTTGATTCTAAAGAAAAATGCAAAAATCGGCCAGATGGTCTTTAGCCATTTAGTTGAGGATGCAAAAGAAGGCTATGAAGGCACATATAAAGGAGAGAATAAGAACTAAGGTGTTATCTATGTTCAGTATACTAGACATAAAACATGCTCTACGTTCTTTTAACTGAACACAATGCAAAGTTATTTAAAACAGTACGTACAAATATCTCTATGGCAGAAATCGATTCAAATATATTCTCAAAAGTTGTTCTAGAGAGCAGCAAGCATCTATCCTCAGTAATAGAATTAAAGACAAGACGTGATCTTTATGATCATATCTCTGAGCCTACAGACTATTTTGTGGGTTTAAAGGGTTTGAGGGGTGTTGGTAAAACAACACTTTTACTTCAATTGGCAACTAGGTATAAAAATCCCATTTATTTCTCTGCAGATGCAGTTTACCTGGGAAATACCTCGATATATGACTTGGTTAAACATGCAGTTCAAAATGGTCACGATTCTTTTTTCATTGATGAGATTCATTATAAAAAAAATTGGACATATGATCTAAAAACGCTTTATGATGAAGGAGTAAGAAACCTATTTTTTAGCGGTTCTTCAGCAATAGAATTGAAAAAAGGCGCAGACCTTTCCAGACGTGTTGTTTTATACACGCTTCCGCCTGCTACCTTTAAGGAATATCTTTTAATAAAAAAAGGAATTGCTTTGCCTTCACTTACACTTAGAGAACTAATAGAAAAAAGAAAAGATATCCTTCAGAAATACTCTGAGGCATATACGTACTTTGAAGAATATCTTGCATATGGCGGTTTTCTTTATGACAGAAAAGAATTTGATTTGAAACTTCTGAATTCGATCCAAAAGATAGCATCTGTAGATCTGGCGTATCTACGAGACATAAATATCAATGTTGAATCTGATGTTATAAAAATATTTAATTTAATCTCAACAACTGCTTCATTCGAACTTAATTATTCCAAGTTGTCAAATTCACTAGGGCTTTCCAGAAACACTACTATGAAGCTTCTTGCAGATATGGAAAAGGCAGGATGCGTTTTCATCTGTTCTCCTTGTAAAAAAGGATATGCCCTGATTAGGAATGAGCCAAAAATATTTTTACCTATTCCATTTACTTCTTTTTTTAGTAGACAATTAGTATACGCCCCTAATATTGGTAGATTGAGAGAGGAATTTTTCATTTCACATATTAATAAGGTATGTTATCTCAAAACAGATCGTGGAAAGAAAACTGCTGATTTTAATGTTGGAGAGTATACTATCGAGATTGGGGGGGTTTCCAAATCTTCAATTCAAAATCCAGATTATATTGCTGTTGATGGGCTGGAGATATCTGAAAACAAAATTCCGCTTTTTTTATTCGGTTTTTTGCGATTTGTTCAGTGAGATGAACAGACAGCATACTCTACGTTCAGATAGATGAACACAATGCAAATTTACTCAATTATTTTCTCAAATAATCTAATTAATTCCAAATAACTAGTTCTGGAAACCCATTCATTTGGAGCGTGATCATCTGCTCCTTTTGGACCAATTGTAACTATTGGAATTCCTAGAGAAGCAATTGCATTCTCATCTGCAACTGAAAGTCCGTAATTATAACTTACACTTCCAAATAGTGATTGTATAATTTCAACTACTCTTTTTACGAATGGGTCTTCTTTATTAGTTTCATACGGAGCTAAATAAGGTGTTTTTCTTTTTCTAATTGAAACAGAAACTGATGCTCCGTTTTGATTAAACTGTTCAAGTGCTATTTGTAATTCGCTTAATACACTCTCAAATGTTTCTGGAGGAACCAAATGCCTATCTAATTCAATTATTGCTTTTTCTGGAATTGAAACTCCGCTTCCTTCTGAACACATTTTTCTTATAAATTGAGAAGCTTGAGGTAAATTTGAATGTTTTCTCATCTCTTGGGATTCTAAAAATTGAACAATTCTAGATGCAATACTCAATGCGCTTACTCCTTTTTTTGTTGCCCCATGTGCAGAAATTCCAGTTACTTCAATTGAATAAACAGTTCTCCCTCTTCTTCCCAGAGTAATCATCCTTGGGCCCAAATGTTCTTTTTCAGAATTTCCAGCCTCAGGAACAATTACTCCTTCCACTCCTTTCAAAAATCCACTTTTAATTAGTGTTTGAACTCCTTCAGAAATATTCTCTTCATCTACTCCAAAAATAATTTTTATTCTTCTATCTGTTGGTTTTTCAACTGCTTTTAAAATTGCTCCAATTCCTGCTTTCATGTCCCAAGTTCCCAGTCCGCTTAGCTTATCCCCTTCTTCTTTAACTGAAAAAGGATCAATTTTCCACCCTTGGGCTGGTTCAACTGTATCCATATGTGCGTAAAATGCAATTGGTTTCCCAATTGTTCCTCTTTCTGCAATTAAATTGTATCTTTCTTTAGAAACCTCTTGTCTTCTTACAGTAAATCCTAATCCTTTTAGATATCCCTCTAAAAATACTGCTAATTTTTGTTCATTTGGATATCGGGAATCTATTGAAACTAATTTTTTTAGTAGTTCAACTGCTTCTAGTCTTTGGAATACTGGGGCAGTTGCAATTGGTCTTTCTCTAGGAACTTCCTCTTTTTTACATCCAGGCATAAGTAATGAACCTCCAAATGCTAATGCAGCAAGCACTAACTTTGTTCGTGTAGGTATTGTTTGAATTCTTAATTTTTTTGTCATCATATCTAATTAATATTTTTTCCACCCTACTCTTTATAACTTGGTAGCTCTTGTATGCTTCTAGCTCCCATAAATTCTCCATGTGCAGAATGAACTATTGCTTCATTACTTCTAGTTCCATTGCCAGTATATCTAATGTATCCCGGAGTATCAATTATTGAAGCTACTCTTGGTAATTCTCCAAATCCAACACCTAAACCTCTTGCTCCTTCAAGTGCGTTTGTAAATAAATTTATTTTTTGTTCCCTTCCAAGTGGTCCATTATTGATTAATTCAAGAGAACGAAGTATTTGTTCAATCTCCCCATCATTCAGTGCTATTCTAGAACAAACTCGTTCAAAATGTGCTAATGCTCCGACTACTAATTCAATCATTGCAATATCTTCCTCAATTGTGTGCTGTCCATCCAATGCACGTATTTCTACACTACCTACTAATCCGCGTTCTTGATCTCCTTTATCAAATCTTATTCTTGCTAAATGAAATATCTTATCAGGAGTAAGCTGGTGTAATTCAAATCCGTGCCCATTCATACTTGTAAATCGAGTGTATCTAGATAGAATTGCCTTTACTGATGCTAATTCTTGAGCTCTAATTACTCCTTCAACTACTTCTCTTGAGTTTTCTAAACGTGCAGAGTAAGACTCAGAATCAGCAAAGCTCCAAGGATGACCAAGTATTCTAGGAACCGCATTCAAAAA
>CAYYPF010000124.1:0-3716 GCA_964473475.1 Microcaldota archaeon
CTTTTGTTTGTTGCTGAGCACCACCCAGAGGAAAAAGAAAGAGAAAATGCATTGGGACGAATTATAGAAATACTATCTAAAATGGATGATCCAGTACCTCTTATAGAAATTTTTGAGGATGAAGGTAAACCCTTAAATAAAAGAAGACTTGCAGGAATGATTGCAATTGAATTATGCGGAAGAGGAGAAGTATTTGATTCAGTAAGTCTTATGAGAATAATAAGAAATAGTGATATTCCAGAAGTTTTATATGCAGCAATAAGAAAGATGATTGAACTTAGTAAAAAAACAGCATACATGGACTGCCTAATAAAAATAGCCGAGGACATGTGTATTAACGACCATTCAAGAAACCTTGCAGGCTATGAAGCAATAAAGATTATTATTGAAAGAAAAGACAAGGAAGAAAACCGCAGGACGACTCTCATTGAAATTATCACTAATTGGAAATTAAACGAATGCGTTCGGGAGAGGGCTTTTGAAGAATTAGTAACTCTCTTGGCAAATGAGGGTATAATAGAACTTTTGGAGTTATCAAAAAATAAAGAACTTTGTTATGTAAATTGTGTAAGGGCTGGAATGAAGGCAGTTGAGATTGCATTCCAAAATGGATATTATGAATTATTATTGGAGATTTGTTTAGATAAAAATCTTCCAGTAGAAGTACAGGACAATGCCTGGATGAAAGCAATTGAGATTGCATATAAAGCAGGATATATTAGCCAACTTGATGCAATAGCAAAAAATATGGATATGCCTATCGTTATAAGGGGAGAAGCATCTAAAAGAAAGGAAGAGTTAATTAGAAAAGAATTAATTAGCAGAATTGAGAATGCAGTTAAAAAAGAAAATTATGCTGATTTAAGAGAAATTTGTATGGACAAAACAGCTCCATTAGATATACGAGAACAAGCTGGAATAAAAGCAGTTGAGATTGCATATAAAAATGGATTCGAAACAGTACTGGATAAAGAAATGCTTGGAGAGAGCGTACCAGATGCAGTCAGAGTAGAGATATGGAAAAGAAAAATTGACCCTCTAGCTGAAAGAAAAGAATACGCAGAACTTACAGCCATAAAGAATAGGCCTGATCTTCCCAGAGCAACTATACGATATTTAGAGGGAGTATTAGGAGAAGTAGCTCGTGGAGTTATGTTGGATATTAAGAAAATGGGGAAAGGAGGGAGTGGTAAGACAGGATCAATATCAGCAACACAAAATGGGCTTCAGAGAACAAGGGTTCCTGCTAGTTAATTAGAATTCTCTCTAATCCATTCCAAAACTTTCTTAGGATCCTTATCTGATTTAAAATACCTTAAAAGATTTTCAACATCCCTTTCTAAGAACTGTTCAAACCTTGGATGGCCTTCAATTACTCCTTGTGCAAAATCAATTAAGTATAATTTATCCCCTGCAAGAATATTATAAGGGCTTAAATCAGAATGAACTAATTTATGTTTATACATTAATCTTATTTGCTCCAGGATTTCCTCAAGGTCTGTTTCCCTGGTTGGAACCTGGGAGAGTTTGGAATATGGAAGGCCCCCCTCTCCTAAAAAATCCATTACAAGAACATTATCCTTGCAAATAATCGGCATTGGGGCAATTACTCCTGCTTTTGCGCATATCATAAGATTCCTGAATTCTTTTTTTGCAAATAGATATGCAAGATTCTTCAGATCTTTCTTTACCCTTTCAAATCTTGGGTCTCCGATTATATACTCCTGTTTCTTGAAGAATCTGGTTGTTTCTACCCTATAAATTTTCACTGCAACAAATTTTCCAGTTGGAGTAGTTGCACGGAATACATTTGCTTCCTTTCCAGTTGAAATTGGAAAATCCATATTACGGATTACTCCTCTTTTAATTAATCCGTAAATAATTAGAAGAACCCTGCGATCAAAGGCAGTTGATTCGATTTTCCATCGCTCATTGAGTTGGTGAATCTCCCTTGGAGGTTTTTTCTTCGTACTAACTTTCATGGCCATGTAGATCAGTTTATTTTTTACTTTTTTTAGTTGGCTTTATAGAAAGGCCCATTGAGTACATTACCTCCTGAACTGCGTCCTGAACTTCTTGCCTATGTGAAGGAGGAACTACTAAGAGAGGCATTCCAGAAAGCATAGAAGTAGAATAAGTTGTTAGAAGAAGGTTCAATTCTTTTTCTATTCCTGCTGTTTTTGAAATTTTTCTCAAAGAAAAAACATCCTTTGAGTTCATTACTTTTCTTATTAGTTCTGGGGATTTTCCTTTTCTCTCAAGAATTTCTCCAAGATTTAATTGAAGGGCAAGAAAACAAACACTGCTCTCCAAATTAGAAAGAATAGTTGTTTTTTCATTTGGACTTAGGTTAAGGAATATCTCTGAACCACTAACCCGATCAACAATTGCAAGTGCATTTTGCCTATTTGCCCCGGTTTCTACAAATATAATGAAATTAGAAAGGTTTGCAAATTTTCTGGTTGTTTCAAAGACGAATCTTGCTGGAGATTTTTTTTCCTTTAAACTTTCAAGTGCATGGCTCCATCTTGCATATCTCTGGGAAGGTTTCTTATCCTTGGAAAGTACACTCACCATTCTTCTAAGCTGGGAGCGCTCACTTTCCTCGAGAAAATTTAAGGAACTTATGGATTTTTCGAGAACATTGGCTAATGGCATGAAAAGGGTACGTACTTAAAATTTATAAAGAGTTATAGGAATCCCTTTTTCCTTAACCAATCCACTTGGGCACGTTCGTATCTCCAAACTATGTCTCCTTTCTTATTCCCTTCAATTTCCCAGGGCTTGATTATAACTGCATCCCCTTCCTTTACCCAGATTTTTTTTCTCATTTTTCCAGGGATTCTGCAAATGCGGTCTTTTCCATCCTTGCAGGCAACTAAAAGCCGTCCTCCTCCATACATTGCACTAACTATTCCGAGTAGTTCTCCTACTTGGGGTGTTCTTACCCTCATAGGCTGAAACTCTCGTGGGGACCTGCGAATTGGGGGGCGCCTATATCCTCGATTTCGTCCAAAATTATTAGCCATATTTATAACCTATTTATTATTCATATTTTTTCTTAAAATATTATGCAACTGGAGCTCGTGCTCCACATGCTTCACATACTAACTCTTTCAACCTGCTTCCAGCAGTACTTATTTTTGTATCTGGCTTTCCGCAGACTGAACAGATTACATAGAATTTTATAAAATCCCTCAATTTAGAACCAAGAGCCATTGGCTGAACTTTTCTCTGGAGAACTACTCGCTCCCCTTCCTGGACTACTGGGGTTGCAAGTTCTTTTGAAAGGTATTTTATAAGCAGAAGTTTATCCCTTCTGAGGGTATTGCAAACAAAATCAAAATTCTTTATGATGGTTTTATTGCCTTCTATAAATGACTCAAACTCCGGAAGCTCGAATCGTTCATCGCTCTTTTTTTTAGTTGGAAGAGCAGCATAGATATTATCGAGTAAACTGTTATATTTATCATCAGTAGGCATATACACAACCACCTATATTTTTGACATTACACAACTGCTGTCTTTCGATATTGGTTGTGTATAGACTGAGTTGACTATTTTAGTCAACTCATGATAGGAATAAATTACGAGTGCAATATTTATAAATTAAGTACTACGCAGGGAAATAGGAAGATATGTTTAAAAATAACATGTTAGATATACACGCATGAACTCTAAAATTTTAGTTTGTATGGTTCTTGTATCTTTGGTAT
>CAYYPF010000125.1:0-3686 GCA_964473475.1 Microcaldota archaeon
TAAGGCTTTCCTTGATGAATGGTCTTCGCTTTACATATAGCCAAACTAGAGGTGCAATTTCTCCCATTGTATCACTTGGAACATTTGAGTATTATTTGTAACATTTGGAACGAAGGGTTTAAATAGATTGGGCAGACCTAATGCTTCCTGTGATCTTTATGAAAGAAAAAATAGTCTTAGCATATTCAGGAGGTTTGGATACTTCTTGCATACTGAAATGGCTAGTGGAAAAAGGATATGATGTAATTGCATATGTTGCAGATGTAGGGCAGGAAGCAGATTTTGAGAAAGTAAAGGAAAAGGCACTCAAAACAGGAGCTTCTAAGGTTTATGTGGAAGATTTGAAAGAGGAATTTGTAACTGAATTTATTTTTCCAGCAATTAAGGCAAATGCAGTTTATGAAGGAAGGTATTTGCTTGGAACTTCCTTAGCAAGACCTTTAATTGCAAAGAAGCAAATAGAAATTGCACATATGGAAAAAGCAAAATATGTTTCTCATGGAGCAACTGGAAAGGGAAATGATCAGGTGAGATTTGAGCTTACGTATTACGCATTAGATCCAAAAATAAAGGTAATTTCTCCCTGGAAAACCGAGGAATTCCTTAAGCAATTTAAGGGAAGAACAGATTTAATTAATTATGCAAAGGAGAAAGGGATTCCAATAGATGCAACACATAAGAAACCATATAGTGAGGATGATAATTTAATGCATATAAGCCATGAGGCTGGAATCTTAGAAGATCCAAATCATGCACCAGAGGAGCATGTGTTTTCAAAAACAGTTTCTCCAAAAAATGCACCAGATAAGGAAACTAAAATAGAAATTCATTTTAAGGATGGACTTCCAATTAAGGTTGTGAATTTAGAGGATGGAACTGTAAAGGAAAAACCATTGGAATTATTCCAATATTTGAATAAACTAGGTTCTGAGAATGGAATTGGAAGAGTGGATATGGTGGAGAATAGATTTATTGGAATTAAATCCCGTGGAATTTACGAGAATCCGGGGGCAACTATTCTACATGATGCGCATGTGGATATAGAAGCAATTGCAATGGATCGTGAGGTAATGAGATTAAGGGATATGCTCTCCCCTAAGTTTGCAGAATTAGTGTATAATGGATTTTGGTTTAGCCCAGAAATGGATTTCTTAAGTGCAGCGATTAATAAGAGCCAGGAAGTTATAGATGGGGTTGTAACTATTGCATTGTATAAGGGAAATGTAACTATTCTTGGAAGAGCTTCTCCAAGTTCATTGTATGATAAGGAACTTTCAAGCATGGATATTGAAGGAGGGTTCAATCAAATGGATTCTTCGGGATTTATTAAAATAAATGCAATAAGATTAATGGCGCATAGGGCAATCATTGATAAGAATAAGAAAAAATAATTGTTCGTTAGACAATTGGACTTAAGGAAGTGGTTTCAAGACCAACTTAGTAATATCTGAGTTATCTGAGAATTATCAATCAAGACTCCGGGACTTCTAAACCAACTATGGGTGAAACGATGAGTAAAATATGGGGAGGGGCATTCTCTAAAAAAACCTCAGAAAAACTGAATAAGTTCATGAGTGCAGAGAATCTAGAGGTTGATGCTAAGTTAATTCCTTATGAGATTAAGGGAAGCAAGGCGCATGTAAAAATGCTGATGGAACAGGGAATAATTAAGCAAGAGGAGGGGGAAGAAATTCTTAAGGCACTTGGGGAGATTGAACAGGAGTGGAAGGAAGGGAAGTTCAAACTGAAAGAGGAATTAGAGGATGTGCATATGAATGTAGAGAGTGCAGTGAGTGAGAGGACTCCCCATGGAAAGAAAATACATACTGCTCGCTCTAGAAATGATCAAGTGAATTTGGTTATGAGAATGTATATGAAAAATGGGATTATTGATATTAAGGAACTAGTGAAAAAATTGCAGAATTCTTTCTTAGTTCAATCTAAGAAAAAAATCGCAAGTATTAACAAGACCTCCAAGACCACCCAGGACAAACCAGGACCAATAATTATTCCTGGGTATACACATACAAGAGTAGCTCAGCCACTAAAATTAGCTATGTGGGCTGAAGGGTACATTGAATCATTGAATAAGGATTTGGAAAGATTGGAACAGGTTTATGCAAGAATAGATAAGAATCCGCTTGGAGCATGTGCACTTACTGGAACCTCCTGGAATATTGATCCAAAGAAAACTGCAAAGGAACTTGGGTTTAAGGAAGTGGAAAAGAACCCATTCAATACAATTAGTTCACGGGGGGAATTGGAAGCAGAATTATTGTTTGTAATTTCATTAGTTTCTATGAAATTATCAAGAATTAGTGAAGAGATTATATGGCTTTCTTATGTTGGAATTGTGGAATTGCCTGAGGAGTATTGCACTGGAAGTAGTATAATGCCAAATAAGAAAAATCCAGATGGGTTGGAACTTATTCGCGGAAAGAGCGGAAGAATTTACGGGAATTTAGTTAATGTGCTGACTATTCTAAAAGGGCTAATGAGTGGGCACAATGCAGATACGCAGGAAACTAAGAAACCAGTAATGGATTCAGTTGAACAAATTACTGCTTGTTTAGAAATTATGAGTGAGATTATTGAAAAAATTGAATGGAACGAGAGTAAGATTAAGGAGGAATTGGAAAAAGGAAATGCTTATGCTACTGAAAAAGCGAATGAGTTAGTAAAAAAAGGAATGAGTTTTAGGGAAGCACATGAGCAGGTTGGAAAATCGTTGAAAAAATAATTGATCGAATAAAAATTAATAAAAAAATATTTGATCGCACTTTATTCTTTTTTTTTATTGATCAACAGTGAGGAGTATTTCTCCGTTTTCATTTGAAACTAGAATATTTGAGGAGATAGAATCTTCCCCTGAAACTTTGCAAGCATAGGATTTTGGAAGATCATTTTCTCCACTCATAAAAACAATTCCTTCTTCTAAGTAAGAAACATTTAGGGTAAGGGAAAGTTCAACTGGAAGTTGGTTGCCAGAACCCAAGGAGCAGACTTTTTTTATAGAAGAATCTATCTTTTCAACTTCAAATTTAAATTTAATGAGTTCATTTTGTTTATCTGCTGTTTCTTTTAGAGAGTAAATGGCAAGTAAAGAAAAGGAAAGCACTGCTAGAAATACGACGGACAAAACTAGATATTCTAAGGTTATTTGCGCTTTCATAGTGTTCACTATTAACCGGATGTTTTAACTGACTGCTACGAAGCAGCTGGCCATAATATATGGCAGTACCTGCTACGATAAGAATTATCTAATACCTAATTGCAGTGAGAATCTACACAGGAACCAGATAAGCAATCATCGTCTTCAATGCAAAAAGCTCCTTCTTTAGCCTTAGTAAATTCATCGGTTTTAGAGAAAAGATCTTCTGATTGTTCATCAATTTTATCTGCGCCTTTTTCTGCAGTTGTAAGCATCTGGTTTGCGACAAGGGCGACTATTGCGAGCACTACTACAATTAGAATCAGCATTTCAGCTGAAAGTTGGCCTCTCATGGAATATACTATAAAGAGGTATATTTTAGAGGGTTTCGGAGAATGTAACTATAGTTACAATTTGTAAATAGTAAACAAGTAGTTCAAGACCACAATGGCAATGTCTGTAATTCTTAGTATAATTGAGCAAGACTCTAGACCATGAGAACCGCGTTCTCAAGTTCGTTGAAGTTTGAAAAACT
>CAYYPF010000126.1:0-3666 GCA_964473475.1 Microcaldota archaeon
TCCATTTTTTACTCTCCTCTTTAGATGCGATTATAAAACCATGATCTTTTATTTTACGTTTTACAAACTTGCCTATTTTTCTTACTCTCCTAAACTTAAAAACTGAACCCAAGAGCTCTCGAGTTCCTTGTTTTTTCTTTGATAACACTTCAATTACAGTTGGAATCTGATCTATCAGTCCCCAATAATTTGCAGCAGTCTTTCCTCCAACGTAATAATCCCTTCCATCGAACATCTCGTCTACGACTATAAAGGGATGTTCAGACCACCCTTTATATGCCTGAATAGGGATAAGGTAGTATTTTTTCTTATTTATTTTAACTATTCTATTTTTTTTCTTTAATTTATGGATATAAACCCCCAGTTCATTACCTGACCTGAAGAATTGTGCAATATCATTTCTCGTAAAAAATCTCTTCTGTTCAAGCTCCAGATGGGACATTACTTCCATTTCTTTGTTGGACAATCCCTTAACTTTTGGTTTTTTGGCCATATTTTTGTTACACCATTATTAATATTTTGTTAATTCCATTGTAACGTAGAATTAATAAACATTTGCTTGTTAAGACGATGGCGAGTGTAGATGAAAGGACTCTAAGAATGGCTGCCAATTCAGCATTACGTAAATTGTATAATACGTTTTATGGAATCGACGATTCAAATACATTTTAATCGCAAATTAGTATTTAAATGCGGGTTTAAGTGATCCTGATTATTTTGTCGATTAGGCTGAGGTTTATAAACTCTTTCTTTCCCAATTACTTTATGGGATCAGACCTAAAAGTTGGGGACATAATGAGAAAAAATGTCATCACTGTTAATGAGAAAGAGAATATTGTATCAATCTCGAAGCTAATGAAGAAAAATACAGTTGGCTCAATTGTAGTGACAGAAGGAAAAAAAGCCACTGGAATAATCACTGAAAGAGATATTGTATACAAAGTGAACGCAGAGGGAAAGGAAACCTCTAGAGTAATGGCAAAGGAAATTATGAGTTCCCCTATAATAGTCATAACCCCGGAAGCAACCCTGGAAGAAGCTGCAAAGGCAATGAAGAAGCACAGTATAAAGAGGCTTCCGGTAATCAATAAGAATAAAGAGCTTGTAGGAATCGTAAGTGAACGGGATATTATGGAAATTTTCCCGGCAGTTATTGATTTAATTGAAGAAAAAGCAAGCCTTTAATCATATTCATATTACTGTGCATGGATGGCCGCCTGAACATTAAGTAATGAGGGTTGCGTCAACAGTGCACAGTATTTGATTTCCCAATTTGGGTCTGATTCTAGTAGGCAAAAGTATGAGATTAAGTGTGCGAGTAATTCCGAATGCAAAAACATTTGGAATTGAAAAAAGAGAAGGCACGTTTGTAGTGCGAGTAAATGAAAGGGCAGAGAAAGGAAGAGCTACTGCTGGGTTAATTAAAGGACTTTCAAAAGCACTTGGACATAAAGTGGCCTTAGTACGCGGAAACACCAGCAGAAATAAGGTGGTTGAGATTGAAGGAGAGGAAAGTGAGATCCTGATCCAACTAAATAAGTTGGATCAATCTATTCAGAACCAACGACCGTTTGAAACAACAGTTTCAAAGGTCCATTGAACGTTGCGACGTTCAATCGGAGATAAAACTAAGAATTGTAAATCAGGGTTATTTAATTGGTTCTGAATATCCTTAGGAACTTGAGCAAGCGTGCAGTTAATGAGCAAGAGTTAGAAGAGATAATCCAGAGGCTAAAAGAAGAGGTTGTATTTGTGGAAGGAAAACGGGATGTTGAGGCACTTGAAAGGCTTGGGATCCAGGCAATACCAATTGTGGGCAGGGTTGAAAGTGCAATCCTAAAAGCAAACAAAAGTAAGCAAATTGTCTTGCTTATGGATTTAGACAGAAAAGGCAATGAGTTGGCAGAAAGAACTAATGAGCTCCTTTGGAGTAAAGGAGTAAAAGTAGATTGTGAGAGCAGAAGAAAGTTAGGAAGAATATTAAGAGTAAAATATTTCGAAGAGTTAGATAGAAAGTATGATGAATATATGCAGAAAAGTATGTAAAATTTGAAAAAAAATATAAAGGTGAAACTATGGCATTGAAATTTTCGGGACAAAATTTCAATAATAAAAATTTTGATAGGAAAAAATGAGGTGAAAATTTTATGGCAAAAATATATATAGATACAGTAAAATACCTGGTTTATGCAACTATTGAGATTGGAGGATTAGTGGAAAAGCCAGATATTGTTGGAGCAATATTCGGGCAAACAGAAGGGCTTTTAGGAGATGAATTAGACCTAAGGGAACTACAAAAGAACGGAAGAATCGGAAGAATAGAAATTGAACGAGAAAGCACAAATAAAGGTTCAACCTCAGCGATAATTAAAATCCCAAGCAGTCTGGATATGGTTGAAACAAGTATAATCGCAGCTGCACTGGAAACAGTAGATAGGGTTGGCCCGTGCGAAGCAAGAATTAATGTTGAAAGAATAGAGGATACAAGAAACTTAAAGAGAAAGAAGGTATTAGAAAGAGCAAAAGAGCTTCTTAAGACTCTTGTTAATACTCAAATTCCTGAGAGTAAGGAACTTTCTGAGAGCGTAAGGGACGAAGTAAAGAAATCTGAAATTACCTCTTATGGCCCAGAGACATTACCTGCTGGTCCAGGCATTGCAACTTCCAATGAATTAATTATAGTTGAGGGAAGGGCAGATGTACTGAATTTGCTTAGGAATGATATTACAAGTGTGGTTGCAGTGCAAGGAGCACGCGTTCCAAAATCAGTAGTTGAGCTTTCCAAAAAGAAGGAAACAACTGTATTCCTGGATGGAGACAGGGGCGGGGATATAATCCTAAAAGAACTATTGGATGCAGGCGCTGAAATTGACTTTGTTGCAAGAGCACCAAGAGGACAGGAAGTAGAAGATCTTACAAGAAAGGAAATAATCAAATGCCTGAGAAATAAGATTGCACTTGAGCCTGGAGCAGCAGAGAAACCAGAAAGTGTAAGGAACTCTCGCAAGGAGAGCATGCCAGCACAGCTTCCGCGATTTGGAAGGAATATAAGTGCAACCTCTACTGCGCCAATATTCGGACCAACGCAGGTTCCGCAATCAAGAATAGAAGAAGCAAGACCTGTTGGTGCAATAAATACACGGACCGGGATTATACCCACTGGCTCAGCAAGTGCGTTTAAACCACAACTGCCAGTTCAAAAGAAGATTAAACAGCAAAGAGATTTTGCAAAGGAACTGGATGAGTTGAATAATACGCTCAAGGCACGGCTATATGATGAGAGTATGGACCTTGTAGAAGAAATTAAGGTAAGGGAAGTAATCAAGGCACTTGAGGAAAAGAATGGAATACATGCAATTGTATTTGATGGAATAATTACACAAAGGCTTGTTGATCTTGCAAACAGCAAAGGAGTACACACAATTGTTGGAGTGAAGGTTGGAAACGTAAACAAGACTCCTGAGGGAATTAAAATTATTACTAAGGAGAACAAGTAACATGGATTACTAATGGGTCTAGGCGTCTTGTTCAGTAATACTGGATTGTGTAGAGATTACTACAGCGGTATTGGGGGTCTGGAGTTGCTTAGTAATAGTTACGGGTTTGTGCGTTGTCAAAAACCACCAGTCAGAGACTGGTATGGCGAACCTAAGAAAAAACGCGGTT
>CAYYPF010000127.1:0-3662 GCA_964473475.1 Microcaldota archaeon
TCACTGGAGAAATTTCCCAAATTCCTCCAAAGAAAAGTGCAGTAAAAAAAGTAAGGAGAACCCGTACTGTTTTCAGGCTCAATCTCCTTAGCCATATCCCGATCCAACAAAAAAAGTTCCAGAGAACAAGTTCTCTAACTCATTCAAGAGCTTCGCTCTTGAAGACGGATCGAGCTATGTTCAAGAACAACTTCTTGAACAGAAAGGGAAGTACACTTCCCTTGATACAGAACCAAACGAGAGAAGTCCAAGAAACTAAAATCGGAGAAGATAAGTTGGTTCTGTATAAGGGAAAACTATTTTTATTTGAAGCAAAAGTTTCAGCAGGAACCTATATTCGAACTCTTTGTATAGATATTGGAAAATCCATAGGCATTCCAGCAAGAATGGAAGAACTAAGAAGAGTCGCAGTAGGTCGTATCTCAGAAAATGAATGCGTAACTATGCAAGAACTTATAGATGCAATCTGGATTCTTAGAAATAAAAATGATGATTCCTTAATTAAAAAAATTATTCATCCAATTGATCAGTATTTACATTTCAAAAAAATAATAATTAAGGAAAATGCAGCTAAAGAACTTAGAAATGGAGCACAATTAATGGCTCCGGGCTTAGTTGAAGTCCCAATTGGTCTAAAACCTACTGAATTAACCTCTATCTATTCTGAGAGTGGAGAACTAGTTGGAATTGCAACTTCTCTTTATTCCTTTGAAGAAATGAAAAACTTAAATAACGGACAAGTAGTTAAAATAGAGAGAATCTATTAAGGGTTTATAAGCATTACTCCACATACAATATCACTAATGACTCAATTAAGAAACAAAGTCCTGCGTGGCAGTATTGCAGTGCTCCAGAAATCTTATGATTTAGAACGTACAGGAGCAAGAACAAGAGCTGTAAGAATAAATGAAACTAGGTTAAGAGTACTCGCAGAACATTTTGATCACTCTAAATTAGTTCATTGGACAAAATCCAGCCCAGTTTCCATAACTGATCTTCCTGAAGAGGAAAGATTAGGATTCTTATTTGTATTCAATGCAATTTCTTTTAGTTATTATCCTGATCCAAATAAGCCTAAATGGAAAGTTGAATACAGAGGGAAAACTCTTGAAAGAGGAACCTGGAGCATGCTTGCTGCTTTGAAAAAAGGAGTAGATAGTCTTTTTATTGAACTTGAATCAAGTGTACTATTATCAATTACTCAAGAGCGACTTAGAGAACTTCTGAAAGGAGAGGGTAAAGTTGAAATCCCACTACTTGAGGAAAGATTCAGAATCTTACGTGCGCTAGCCAGAGTAATACACCCTCATAGATTTAGGGCGTTTGTAGCAGAAGCAGTTACTAATGGAAATCCTGATGAGGGACAACCTACTCTTGCAACTGCTCTAAATATTGTAGATTATATAATTAGTAAAATCCCTTCTTTTGAAGATACTGCAACTTATGAAGGAATAGAGGTTCCATTCAATAAACGAGCTCAACTCTTAGTTTCAGACATTCACGAACTGATGCCACGCCCAAATATTTATACTTTTAATGGGATAGATGAACTAACTGCTTGTGCTGATTATATTCTTCCGATGGTCCTAAGGCATTTCGGAATTCTTGAGTATTCCAGAGAACTTGCTCATAAAGTTGATAGAAGAATACCTCTTCCATTAGGCGGAGTAGAAGAAGTAGAAATTAGGGCAAATACAATTGTTGCAGTTTATAATTTGAGCCAACTTTTAAGTATTTCTCAAATGCGAATAAACGATTATCTTTGGAACTTAGGTCCAGAACTTCCAGAATCAAGAGAGCATCATTTGGTTGAGCCAAGGACTACTGCTTACTGAATTATACACATCTAAATCCACAAACAGTAACATTTAAATATACTTCTTATTATATCTTTAGTTAATGACAACTACTGGATTCAGACAAAGAAGAATAGGCAGCGTTACTTGTGTAGGCTCAGGTAGGGTTGGCGGAAAAGCACACAATATTTTGAGACTTATTGATACTTTGAAAGGCCAAAATCTAGCCAGAGTTCCAGGTACTGTTATTCTTGCTAAAGATGTAGTTGATACTTTTAATGGAGACGTTGATACCACAAAAGAATTTCTAACAGGCATTCAATTAAGAACCGGACCAGTAGCAGTTAGGTCTTCTGGTTTATCTGAGGATGGAAAATTGAACTGCCCAGGTGTTTTTGATACTACTTTTACCATGCTTGATCCAAGAGATCCGCTTCGTCTAGCATTCGCAGTTAATCAAGTTGTTAAATCTGATTGTTCTAGAAGAGCGACAGCATATATTGGCAGAAATGGCCTTGAAAAAGGAATGGGGTTAGTTATCCAATCAGTAGTTGGCAGTACTTTTCTCGGAGGATCTATGTTTGGACCAGTATTCAGTGGAGTTTTGGATACTTCTTCAGTTAATGGAAATAACACAATGACGCTTTCTGTTGTTTTAGGTTTAGGTACAGTAGCAGTTGGGGGAATTCGCAGTTCAAATTTAGTTATTTTACCTAAGGGTAAACTTTTATCTAAAACCCCAGAAATTATAGTGCACCAGACTTATGGGGAGTTACTGGACACATCTTTAGAAGGAAAACTAACAAAAGTAGAACTTGAAGAACTATTGAGGTTATTACGATTTTCCTCTTTAAATGACGCAATTAGGCATTTCTTAAATCGGTATACTATTCCATTACACTTGCTTTCTACTGCTATTGAATCACAGTTTGATGGATCACCTGTAGATATAGAATTCGCAGTTTCAGCTTCTACAGGAGCAAAACGTTTATACCTCCTACAGGCTAGAAAATCAAATATGCAACAGGTTGTAAATGAAAATTATCCGGAAAAAGTTGAAGCTAGAAAAACTGTTTCCCTTTCCAGAACTGTTCTTGGTGCTTCAACAGTAGAAACTACCATTGTTGTAGATGTGCAATCTAACGATTACTTAACTGATGCTGGGAATGGTTTTCCTGCACTTAGAAAATTAGATTCACTAGGTAAAAAATACATTTTATTAATTCCACCTGAGGCAACTTCTTCACAGCACGAGAATGTTCCACTTTCTGAATTACATAACCTTGCATTTCTTGTTGAGAAACTTACAAATGAACAGGTTCACGATATTGGACTTACTGGCATTGATCATATTTCTAGACGAGCACACGAACTTGGGGTTGGTTATATGGAAGGATTTGTAAGTCTTAGTTTATTATCCTCAAGTTCTCAATTAGATGCTTCAATACCTGGCCTATCAATATTTCATGGTAATTTTGGGGCAGCAGTTTGTAGTGCAACAAATAGAGGAATTTTATACGTGAAATAATTTTCTTATTTTTTATAAAACAAAAAGAAAAAATTCGCCATCACTGTGAACTGTTGTTCACATCTGTCGAATTTATAAAAATAAATTCGCCATCTTAATGAAATCAAAAAAGATTTCATATCTGTCGATTTTGTGAAAAACAAAATCGCCATCAGCTTGAAATTCTAAATTTCAAGTCTGTCGTTTTTTCATAAGATATAGCTTTGATATACTATATAATCATAAGGAAAAAACGCCATCAATATGAATTGCGATTCATATTTGTCGAATTTTTTAAAAGAAAAAATTCGCCATCTTAATGAAATCAAAAAAGATTTCATATCTGTCGATTTTGTGAA
>CAYYPF010000128.1:0-3612 GCA_964473475.1 Microcaldota archaeon
GTCGATTACGACACCTTTGAAATGCAAAGAAGCATTTCAAACGGTCTCGAAGTTCTTTCGAACTTCAAGATGGATATATCTATGTTCAAGAACAACTTCTTGAACAGAAAGGGAAGTACACTTCCCTTGATACTGAACCAAACGAGGTAAAACGTAGGTATACTAATCAGCATTACTTAGTTGGTTCAGTATATACAAGAAATTATACCTTTATTTTCTCGAGGAATTCATTAACCTGTCTGGCGACTTCTTCCCTTCTGATTTCGCCGTCCGTAAACTGTTCCACCTGATAAGGGCCCATTGATTCCATGTCTTCGAATCTTTGCATGACAATGGATAAGGAATGTTTCAAAAGTTTTTCACGGTCTGGAGCAAGCTTGGTGGTTCTCACCCTTTTGTTGAAATAATCAGCAGCCTTTTCTGGAGAACCATTGAAAAATGTCAGCATGTAAATATCGTAGAAATCCTTGGGCTTCGACCTTCCATCGATAGCCTGCCCTTTCAAACTGAACGAACCGACAATGTCAACGACTCTCACTGTAGATCTAGCCTTTCCGTTTCCGGGAAGAACAGTACTTATCTCTTCCTCGTAATTGAAATCAAATGCTATGTTCGAACCGTTGAATGCGAATGCTCCGAGACCGTCCTGCACTGCCCTCACATCTACATATTTCAGACCTTCCTTGTCGCACAGAAAGTCGAGATGAATTGAATACTGCTTACCGTCAACTGGCAAAGGGACGTCCTTGAAAAACCTGAATTCGTTTTCCTGTTCGTATCCAAGCTTCACTACGCTTTTTACGATGGCTTCGTATTTTTCCATGATCTTGGTTTTGAGCACAAAATCCATGTCTATCGAACCGCAGTGCGGACGGAATTTGTTTGATATAAAATATGGTGCCCATCCGCCTGCAAGTACCATGTCATTATGATAGCGCTTCAACGCCAGTGAAAATTCCAACAACGCGGATTTTGACGCCTCGGTTTCTATTTTTGAGTACATACCTCATCCCTTTTTTACCCATTCTCTTTCGATTTTTTTAATCAATTCTCCGGCTGCTTCCTCCCCTCTTGCTGGGTAGTTCAGCAGGTCAACATAGAGCTGGATATTGGAAACGACATTTATGCCATTAACATTCTGCACGCCGTAGAAAACGCCTGAATCATCTGGGATTGCAAAGATTATGTTTCCTCCTTCTTCTGTAGGCTTGAGGTCAAGGAGCTTTGCCCATCTCTTTGCATCATCTTCAGATTTTACATAAATGTGCACGTTTGTTGGCCTTACGTAAGGCGCCACCTGCAAAGCTCCGACTAAGGTGGTTAGTGCATACTGCGGCCCCTTTTTGGATTTCAACTGTCCCACGAATTTTTCAATTTCTTGTTCGTATGAATAATAATGAACAAACTTGTGACGGCCGGAATAGTTGTTATAAGCAGCCCAGCGTCTCAGCAAACCCATTGGATCCATCATCTTGAGCTCTCCTCTTTTTGATTCCCGTATTGCATATCTCCCCCTTATCAGGGCATTGGAAACTTCCGAAGTCCAGCTCAACGTGACGCCGGCCTCTTTTGCAAGTTCCCTTAGATTCCATGTCTTCGGGTAGTTGACAAGGAGAACCCTGATTATGCATGATGCCTTATCGGCAAACAGATTTGTAGTTCCTGCCACGCGTATATCATGTTCGGCAGTATTTATATATGTTCGCTATTACCGAACATAAATATTTACCTCGCTATGTTCAGGCTTATTTAAATACGTTCAGGAAAACTGAACATAATCCCGAAAACCCTGAAATATTACAGCAATTAGTCAATTTATTCTTTGCTGCAATATGTTGTATAAAAAATCAATTTTATAGATAAAATTGATATTACCATGATGAAAACGAATCGTCGTTTTCAGCACCCTGCAAACGCTTCTACGTTTGCTTGGACAGCTAAAGCTACTGGTTTGGCAACACTGTTCAGCTCCGTGAGTACTGGAATTTTCTTTTGGAGCTGAATAGTGTTGGGTCTCATTTGCAATTTTTAGATTACTTATTTGGTTCAGTATATACAAGAAATTAGATTCTCGTTAGTTTGTATAAATTATCCTTAATTATTTTCACTAGGAATGAATTAAGTTTTGCATCATTTCTTTCTCTAGCCAATTTAGTAAGTGAAAGGTATTCTTCTCTAGTATTTGAATAAATATTAATTAACGGAAGACCATTTCTCATAAGTAGATAATTCCACAATAACCTAGTTACGCGACTGTTTCCATCTTCAAATGGATGAATGTGCTGGAATTCATTATGGACAAAGGTTGCAAACTCGATTACTTCTTTGGCAGATTTTTTCTTCGCTAAAAATTCATTTGCTTTTTTACACAATTCTTCTAACTTGGGATAAATCTCAGAAAAATGAGAAACCTTGTAGAATGGATTTCCCTTTATAGAAACCATTGTTGCTCTTACGCCTTCTTTTACTCCTAGATTAAAGATTACTATTCTATGCAAATCTAGAATATGCTGAATAGAAAGTGGCTTTTCTAAATGGCTTGTAAGATAACTAACTGCAGAATAGTAATTCTTAACTTCATTTGCTTCCTTTAGTTTCTTTCCCTCTGGAATTATATCATGAAGAAGTAAATCTTTTGATTCTTCCAAAGTGAAGGTATTTCCTTCCAGTTGTGTGGATGCAGAAGTGAATTCTATCTTCTGTTCCTCTTCAGTATTTGCAAAATTCAAATCTCTCTTTAGTGTTCTGAGTTTAGACAACAGTTTTTCTACCTCTTTGTAATCATTAGGTGCAGTTATTACCTTAGTTATTTTTTTCTCTTCTTTTTTCATTTTGAATAAAGCCAAGACATCATCAAAGACTGGATCAAAAACAAATTTAACTTTTAGAGGTTTTTTTGAGACAATAAATAGAAGATTGATTCTGGACAAGTAAGTGAGGTACTTCCTAACAGTCCGGTAATTAAGCAACTTAAAATCTGAAAGCAGAAGTTCCTCTTTGCTCAGACCGATTTTGACGATCTCTGCAAACTCTTTCGTTAAGAATAGATTGTAGTTGATACCTCTACTCCTGCAGAATTTTGTTATGTTAAAAACAGGCCAAGTAGTAGAATTGTCTTTGTTTGGTTTGTAGATTCCTTTTTTCTGGATTATGATTTTTTGCTTTAGGAGTTCAACCAAACGCTGCCTCACACTGGATGCACTGGAACCTGTTTTTTTAGAGATATCAGTAAGTTTTGCTTCCTTAAGTTCAAACAATGCAAACAGACAATCCCATTTAGTTTTCATACAATTAATAGTAATAAAAATATTTATAAATGTTACTATAATGTACTAAATATAAACTTTTGTTAACTTTCGATGCCGATTATGCACTAAAAATAAATAACCAAGACTCTAAACCCAGAACTCAAGACTAATGGAAAAAGGCCATTGAAACTTGACGAAGTAAGTTTCAATTCTTGAAATTTTTATAAAAAATTTCAAGGTTATAATCATGAAAACAGAAAACAAAAGAAATAGATTCCTATGCAAGAGGTTGTGACACGGTGTGACGACCCCCTGTTAAAGCAGGGGGCATCGGTGCCGTCGTCAAAACTAAATCGAAGCTTGT
>CAYYPF010000129.1:0-3568 GCA_964473475.1 Microcaldota archaeon
GCATCAACACCTGTCGTGATTAGCAAATCGTCAAATTCCATGGAGCTATTACTTCCACATCTTTAATAAACATTTTGGCTGAAAAACACTTGAGGATTTAAATGAAGGGAGCAGAGTCCACAGTAAAAAAAATAGATACTACCGCATTACAGCGATTCAAGAACCAGAATCTTCTACTAAAAAAATTCGGAGAGAGCGGATTACTTTTATACAAACACTCGGATGGCAAAAAAACATTAGAACAAATACGCACGGTATTGGGAACAACTGAAAAAGAGATGGAAGAAATTATCGATTATATGAAAAAGATGGGAATGATTGAAATTATTTCCTCAAAAGAAACTGGGGTTCCGATAAAGAAAGAAGGGGAACATGAAGAAAAAATTGAACAGGAAGAGGAGCCTGAGGAAGAAAAAAAAGAGGAAGCTCCAGCTGAGGAAGAGAAAGAAAGTGAGAAGGAGGAGGAATTTGAAGGCATTGAACCTATTGCTCCAAAAGAAAGCGAAGAGGAAGAACAACCGAAAGAAGAAACTGAAGAAGAAAATAGAGAAGAAAAAGAAGAACAGGAAGAGGAGCCTGAGGAAGAAATTGAGCCAGCTGAAGAGGAAAAGATTGAACCGCGTGAGGAGGAGCCTGAGGAAGAAAAGAAAGAAGAAAAAGATTCTGCTGAAAAAACAATTCAGGAAAAATACGGGCCAATAGGAATTGCAGTTTATAATTTAATTGACGGATTAAGAAGCTCAGAAGAAATAATGAAAGAAACAGGCTTAACTGAATCTAAATTAGTAGAGATACTTAATTTCTTCGAAAAGGAAGGAATAATAAAATTAGAATATCCGGATAAGAAAGGCAAGGGAACTGAGAAAAGCAAGGAAGCTCCTGGAAAGGATGAAATGCAAAAAAGGGGATTCAGCCCTATTGTTGAGGAAAAATCAACTACAGATAAGCCTGGAAAAGAAATGGATACAATAGACGTACCTGTAAGATTGCAATTGGATATAATAAAATCTGTCCAAATAAATGCAAAAATAATACTTGAATTTGGAGAACATGGTTCGAATATATTAAGGGAAATAGATGGAAAGAGCGATATTATTGAAATCTCAATAAAAACAAAACAGCCGCTGTACAAGATAATGAAGGTTATGGGATATCTCCTGGAAAGAAATGTAATAATGATGAAACCTTTGAATCGGGAGGACATAAAGAAAAAATACGGAAACGATGCGTATACAATTTACAAGAGATTTGGAAAAGAAGGCGTATTGCTCTATCAATTAATTGATGAGGATCTTACAATACCCCAGCTTGCAGACCGGATAACTAAAGATAAACAGAATTTTATAGAGATATTTTTGTTTGCACATAAGGTTTTGGGAGTGCCAATACCTGCAGACAAGGACTTATTGTATAAAAAACTGGGCATAGGTTAAGTTTTAAATATATTCGAGTCATGAAATTTGAATACTTCTAATGAACTTATAATATCAAATTAGAATATGGTGATTATATATGGGTAGCTATCAAAGACCAGGAAAAAAGAAAGTTTCCAGAGGAACTGGAGGAACAAGGATGGGGAAACATGCAGATAAGAAACTAGCTCATGCAGGTTCTGATTTCACCCCAATAAGAATTGCAGATAAAGAAGAAAGAAGCATGGAAAGAATTAGGGGCGGAAAGGAAAAATCAAGAATCAAAAAAGCAACGTATGTTAATGTGGTTGAAGGTAAGAGCGTAAAAAAAGCAAAGATAATTGCAGTACTTGAAAGCCATGATCCAGAATTTGTAAGAAGAGGAATTATTACTAAAGGAGCAGTATTGAATACTGAGATTGGAAAAGTTCGAGTAACAAACAGGCCTGGCCAGGATGGAATGGTTAATGGAATAATTGTTAAAAGTAAATAGCCCGTACAAGTTCTTCCATAGTTGCATTTGTCTTTATTCCGTTCGGAGTAAAATGGGTCCTTGAGGCCCTGAAACCTTTTTTTGTTAATTCTTCTATTACTTTTTCTCTTCGGATTACAGCTCCAGTTTTTCTTATCTTTGCAACCTGAGGAAGATCAAAAAAATATGGAGGAAATTTTATTTCATTTTCCATTAAATCCAATATTTTTAAGAGCTGTTCCTTATGCGTATACGCTCTTTTCTTATTCAGAGAGTTCATCTTTTGAAGGAATTTTTTATTATGCAATTCTCCAATCCAAAGAGGGCCAGCATAATCCATATGCGCACCCAAATGAGTTTTATCGATATTGCAAATGTTGCATCTATTTTCCATTCTCTTTCCATGGATTCTGTGTCCGCATTTAAAACAATAGGAAACAAAACCAATATTCTCTAGAGTAGAAGTTGAATACTTCTCTCCACGAGTTAATTTAAGAAATACTTTTAGGTAGTGCTGGTCTGAAAGGGAAAATAAAGGCTCGATTCCAAAATTAAATTCCACTGCAACTTCTGCAATCTTTTTCAAAAGAATTCTCAGTCCATTCTCATGAGTAAACTCATTATTTAGGGATTTGGAATGGTAGTTTTTTAGGCAGGCAGTTGCTTCTGGACCGCAAAGCACAGCAGTATCAGTTGCAGTAATTGAGAGAAAGGATTCTTTTTTGTATTTAAGCGAACGTATTGAATCGTATAAATAAGGAGTTGGGGTCCCAAAAGGATCAATTTCAATTAAATCCACTTTTATGTTTCGTATCTCCCTATTGAAATCCCCCTCAAGAACTTCAGACTTGGATTTTCCAATTTTATTTAATTTTAAATTCGCCTTGGTTAGCTTAACTGCTGAGGGATTTGCATCTATGAAATGGCAAAAGTTCACGTTCTTGTTTTCCTTCAAATAACGGATTCCCCTGATTCCACTTGCAGAGAATCCATCAGCCAGAGTAATTTTGGTTCCAAGTGCTCCTACTCCTAAAGAGGAAATGCTCCTGCAAAAGTGCATTCTGGGGTTGTAGAATACATTTTTATTGGTTTTTAGCTTAATTGAATTTTCTTCCACTTTCTAAATTCTAAAGGATAAAGATTAAAAGAATATATAATATTCAATTAACCATGAATTCAATATTAAAGATATTATTTTTGTTTGGAATAGTTATTTCATTAGGATTTTCTCTGAATGTGCCGTATATGAATTCTCCTGCAGTAGATGGATTTGTAAATATATCCGGGGGAGAATGGGATAGCCAAGCAAGGCTTGACCTGGAAAATTCAACTGGAACTGATGTTACGTCAGTATATTTTCTGCATGATGGAACGTATATTTATGTAGCTTGGGTAATATTTGATGGCTCAAAATCTACTGGTTCAGATTCATTTACATTAAATCTTGATGGATATAGTAAAACAATTCATCGAGGAGATGCTAGAACTAGTGAATATACTATTTATTGGACAGGAGAAACCAGATTAACATATTCTGCAGTTGGAATAGTCAAAGGAGAATCTACGATTGTGAGTGGCTCATTTTCAAGTGAGGATTATTACCGAACAGCTGCTGATTCTTCAGGAAGCACTACACTAACTAGTACAACATATTGGAAGTATTGCCCAGGGTCTACTGAATGTT
>CAYYPF010000130.1:0-3545 GCA_964473475.1 Microcaldota archaeon
ATTGCTCCTCAAATGAGTTGAGCAAGCCAACTTTTTCAAAGGTTGGTAGTTGACTTGATTACCCTAATGAGAATGTTGAGATTATGTCCTCTCCGGATTCAATGAGCTGTTCATAAGATGAGCTATAGTAAAAGTCATACAAGAGCACATAACCATATCCTCCAGATTCAAAATATCTGGCAACAACAATTAATTCCTCTCCATTGGCATTAAGCGTTCCATCATAAGTTATTAGATCTGCATTTACACCATCTACCGAAGTAGTGTCTTCTCCGATCACATCGAATGAACCTATACTCGCAATTACCTCTTCTTCTAAGCTTCTAATTTCTTCTTTATTATATCCTGCAAGCCACGTTATGACTATTTCAAGTCCGCTTGGCGGATAGAAATCTACTTCTCCAGTGTATTCCTTTACCTGCCAATCATTCCCATACTTCATACTCCAATCAGGATTATTATTCGTATAAGTTTCAGTTAGTCCTGCATTCCCACCATTATTCCCATTGCCTCCATTTCCATTGTTGCCCCCATTGTTTCCACTGCCTGCAGTATTTGTAATCCCCCATTGCTCCAATGCATTGGTTGGAAGGGGTTCTAGCTCAGGAGGAACAACTCCTTCTGCTTGCAAGGTGCTTATGTCTATCCATAGGTTTGGTCCATTCATTGCCTCTTCATAAGTGTTCATTCCTGATTCAACTGCTTGATCAAAGGTAGCATCCCAATTGAGTGCTGTTGATTCTACTGGGACTAAATCTCCGCTTGGAAGTTTAATAATTGGGAACGCGTGATCAGGCATTAAAATAACGTATGCCTTTAATCCCTGAGACATTGCTAATGAAGCAAAGAATATTGCAGTATCCAAACAGGTTCCAGATCTTTCTTTAATCACATCTCTCGGATATTTCACATACTGGGAGAACTCACCAGTCCAGAAACTTTGTTGTTCTGTTTTATAAGTAATATCATTTATTACTGAGAGCGTCCACATGCCTTGCAAACTTGCCCATGCATCCTCATCAGATAATGCTGCCCCTGCTCCGCCTGCAAGTGCATTTCCCATGTCTGCAAACTGTACAACTACTGGATCACTTGGAGTAACCCATGCAGCTAAGAATGGATTATTATCAAAAATTTCTGCAAATGTTCCTGTGTTCTCTTCAGGAGGAATGCTTGTGAATATGAAATCATGCCCTCCAAGAAGGGTAATTGCTTTTGTATCTGTAATTTCTTTCTTATCCCCTTCTTCACTGTGAGAATATGTAATCTTTAGTTCAATATTTGATGGTGTCTGGGCAGTTAATTGTGTAATTGTTCCTGAGAGTACTGGATAATATAATGAAACTACTGTGCTTTCTGGCAATAATACCGGGAAGCTTGATGCCTCAGCCCAATCAGCATATGTTCCGAGTTTATAATATACTTTTATGTTGTATAATGGCTGATCTCCCTCATTTGTAATAATTGTTTTTGCAGCCCACATGCCCAGTTCTTTTTGTCCGTAGACTTTATATGCACCAGAAATTATGTTCTCTGGAGACATTGTCTCATATTTTAGCTTTCCTTTATCTTCATTAAATATTCCTATTGGTGCAAGATAAATTGCAAAAGATAAAATCGCAAGCACTAATAAAAGAAGCGTAGAATTCATCATAGAGATATTTTTGATGTTCACATATTCACCAAAGATAACTCAAAATTAATATACTTAAAGCTAACGGTTTCTCGAGAACTGAACTGCTTTTCTACATTGCAAGTAAGTATATACTAATTACTGCAAGAACCAATGCAATTATTTCTTTTGCAGTGAGAACAGTTCCTAGGAATATGTACTGAATAACTGCAATCAAAACAGCGCTTAATCCAATAACTGCCATCACCAGTGCTGGATTTCCTTCTCTATAAGCCATTAAAAGAGTGTAAAATCCAACTAATGACAATATAATTACAAAAATAAAAACTAAAATTGCTTTAGTATTCATCTTTCCTAAGAATGCGAGATCCAATCCGCTGAATCCAGAATCCTTAACCAATAATTTTAATAGTAAATTAGATAATGAGAAGCAAACCATTGTAATTATCGCAAAAACCAACCACGAAATTTTCATAATGCCCATCATTCCATTGCATATGTAACGATTTATCTAATTGCCGGATACTCGTTACTGTGTTTTCCAAGCACATGGCTTTTTATTGAATCAACTAAATAATACCCGATATATTTTCCCTTTCCCCAATGTTTTATTCTTCTTGCAGAAACATAAACTATTGCTTTTGGATTAAATACAAAGTTTCCAATTTTTGCAATCCTTTTAGAAAGATCCACATCCTCTCCTGTAACTAATTCAGTATCAAATCCCCCAATTGCTTCAAATATTTCTCGTTTAACTGCAAAATTAGAGCCTGGAGAAGCTGGCCTCTTCAGTTTAACCATTAATTCAGAATATTTTGGAAATACATTCCTGCAGAATTTTTTTTCTATATTCTCTCCATCATATGGAATAATTGTCCCATGGCATCCAATTGCGCCATTATTCAGTGGTTTTATAATCTCATGAAGCCATCTTTTTGAAGGCCTGCCATCTGCATCTGTAAATACTAAAATTTTTCCTTTGGAAACCTCCACTCCGTTTTGCCTTCCAGCTGCAATTGTCCTGTCTTTTTTTATTATTACTTTGTTTGCGTATTTTTTTGCAATTTTTACTGTTTTATCCGTGCTTCCCCCATCTGAAACAATTATCTCGTATTTTCCCTTAAAATTTTGGTTCTTAAGTGCCTTTAGGCAGTTCTCAATATACTTTTCTTCATTGAGTGCAGGAATTATGACCGAAACATCCATATTATTTGCTATACTCTATTGCAAATTAAAACCTTTAGTATATCCATATTATTTTTCTGAATTAAAGGCAACTTGCTGATTTCCGCTATTTGCAAATGTTTATATAGCCTTCCTTCAATAATTAATTTCCGCAATTAATGAGCGTGAATTATATCCTGAGTCAGATAAAAAATCCGACTCAATCTATCCACAATCTCGTGGGTATAGCTAAGAAACAATATGAAAACATTGGTGATTGTGTATATGAGTAAAGCAAGAATTATACTTAAAGGAGAAGACCCAAAGGAACTAGATTTAGTTATCAACCAGATTAAGGAGCTTGCAAAAGTCCTGAATATGAAAATAAAAGGTCCAGTAAATCTTCCAAGGAAAGTCTTGGAAATTTCCACCAGAAGAACCCCTTGCGGAGATGGTTCAGATACCTATGAGCACTGGCAGAAGAGAATCTGCAGGAGACTTGTAGATATTGAAGGGGATGAGAAGTACATTAAGCAGATTCTAAGAGTTAAGGTTCCTCCAGATGTTTTTGTAAAAATTTCTCTTTCTTCCTAGTTTTTCTATTCTGTTCAGAAAATTCGGAGTCAAGTAAAAAACCCCGACTCAATCTTTTCAGAACCAAGGGAATAAACTAATAATTATATCAGGGTTTACCTATTTGGTTCAGAAACCAGACCAAAAATAGCCAAAATTGGCCTAAATCCTGAAC
>CAYYPF010000131.1:0-3540 GCA_964473475.1 Microcaldota archaeon
AGGCGGACCTTGTTCAGATACAGGAATGACAGGAAGAAAAATTATTGTAGATACGTATGGGGGAAGAGGGCACCACGGAGGTGGTTGTTTCTCAGGAAAAGATCCATCCAAAGTAGATAGGTCTGGAGCTTATATGGGCAGGTACGTTGCAAAAAATATTGTTGCTGCTGAATTAGCTGATCAATGCGAAGTGCAAATGTCATACGTAATTGGGGTTGCAAAGCCACTTTCAGTATTTGTAGATACGCGAGGAACAAACACAATTCCAGTTGAAAAAATAGAAGAACTAATTGCGAATAATTTCTCATTTAAACCAGCAGACATGATTAAAAAATTAGATCTCTTAAGGCCTATTTACAGAAAAACAGCAGCTTATGGCCACTTTGGAAGGGATGAACCAGAGTTCACATGGGAAAGAACAGACATGGCTGAAAAATTAAGGTCAGAAGCTGGCCTTTAATTTTTTCTTTTACTTTTTTAATTTTTTTATTTGAATTTTTGCATAATCAGTTGTTTCCTCTCCGCGTATAATTTCATGTGGCTGAGAGAAGATATCATCCAACCACCTTGCTGGTTTTGAATATTTAAATATCATTATGTTTCCTAAGTAAGAAGGGTCTCTTGCCTGATGATATTTAAACATTGCAATTCTTTCTTCACTTGCTGCTGCATATAATATTTCTATTTTACCGCTTACATGAGACATTATGTACCTGAATGTTTTTGCAATTCCGCTCAAATTCTTTTTTGCTTTCTCAATTATTCTATAACCTTCTGAAATTGGGATATAAAAATGCATTGCGCCTTTTACTGGCCTGCACTGGAAAATATAATAAGGCCTAATTCCTGTTTCAGCCATCTTATTAAATAATTCTACAAGTATTTTTGGATCATCATTTACTCTTCGTATAAATACTGTTTGGGATAAGATTGAAACACCGGCAGATAACAAATTTTTATGCGCTTTAATTGATTCCGGGCTCAGTTCCCTTGGATGATCAATATGAGATATTACATATATATTTTTTCCTTTTTTATTAAATTTCTTTAAGATCTTAATTAATTCTGGATCGAAAAATCTGCTTGGCAAGTATACTGGCATCTTACTTCCAAATCTTACAATTTTAATATGCGGGATTGAAAATAATTTCTCAAGTATTTTTTCTATTTCCTTGTTACTTAGCATAAATGAATCTCCTCCAGTGAGAAGGACATTCCTTATCTCTGGATGATTTTTGATATACCGAACTGCGTTTTCCAAATCCTTTACAATTTCTGAATTTGTTCCTACAAACCGTCTTCTAAAACAGAACCTGCAATAAGAAGCACAAACCCCGCTTACCAGCATAAGCGCAGTTGGTCCATATTTATGCTGAAGTCCGTTTACTCCTGTTTTTTTAGTATTTAATCCTTCCCCGCTTTGGTCCTGTAATCCAATAGTTTTCAATTCAGGTACGTCTGGAAATACTATTTTTAAAAGCGGATCATTTGAATCTTTCCAATTTATAAGTGAAGAATAATGAGGGGTTAATCCAATTGGATAAGCACAATTTATTTGTTCAAGCTGTTGTTTGGTTAATCCATTATTCTTAAGCATTCCCGGAAATTTTTTCAATATTTCCTTTGCCTTAATCACTTGTGTTAGCTCACGTTGCCAGTCGCTATTTTTTTTCATTGCTTCTTAAGAACTGCTAAAATATAAAAATAGACACAGTACCACAATCGTGGAATCAATTAGCGGCGATCGTGGAATTATTTTATAATATCTCTCAATAAATCCCTTGCTTCATTTTCAAGATCAGCAACTGTACTCATTTCTTGTATATTCGGAGTAGTTAGGTATAGTCCTCCAAGTTCTACGTATGCTTGGCCTGCTTCTTCATATCCATTTGCAATTAAGAAATTTCCAAATTCTATTCGCCCTACTCCCAGCTCTCCAAAATCTCCCTCATTATCTGATTGTTTTATTTCATCGTAGGTATCTGAAGAAATTTCGTAATTCCATTCTAGAATTCTTTCTACTGATGTTCGATTATTAGTATTCCAATCCAAATATAACATCCAATAAGGGCCTAATTGCGCCCCTTCTTCAACTTTGTCTCCATTATACCAAGCATCTAGAAAATTTTCAATTGGGGCTTCCATATTTTTTATACTTAAATCTGGTTCAGTTGGATCATTGATATACACATACGTATCATTATATCCAGTTACAACCATAAAATGAGAGGAATGGAATTTTTCCCAATTATTTTTCCAAAACTCAGAGATTTTTGCAAAGTCATCTCTTACATAATAACTATCTAAATGAACCATTAATGGCCTTCCGGAATTTATAATTATTTCCAATTGCCTTATTGCCTCTGATTCACTGGAGAAAGAAATTAATCTCGAAGCATTACTAGTAAATGATGCAGCATAAGAATTTGCAGTTCCGCTATTTTTTATCCCGAGATTATAGCTGTATCCTAATCCATCAGCTGCATGCATAATTGATTCTTCTTTATATTCATTAGTTAATAGCCCTTGTTCATCTTTTTCTAAATGAGTTCCAATTCCAGAATACGCAACTACATCTGAAAATATAATATTTGGATCATCGTACATTACAAGCATTGCAAATGCGCCTAAATAACAAAGTGCCGGTGTTTCTTCAATTATAGGGTTTCCTTGATAGGCAGCAACCATACTTGCTCCTGAATAAACCCTGGGAACATCCAAAGCATTAATTTTTTCTTCTGGTTCAACTGGTATCTCTTCAGGAATTTCTGGCTCCTCTTCAACATCGCAGGTAAAACTGCAACTGCAATCTGGGTATTCTCCAGAAATATTCCATTCTCCTACGCATAAAACATGTGGTTGCTCTTTGCAGTAGTTTTCGCATGTGATATTTACAGCATTATCCTCATCTGGTAAAATAACACTGGTATTCACTGTTGTGTTGGTTATATTTCCTGTATTGTTTAATTTATTTTGCTCTTTTCCGCCAATACAGCCACTAAAAAGTACTAATCCTATAATCATTAATGCGATGAATATTCTTGCTCTCATGCATTGATTGAGAAAATAATTAATTTAAACCAATCTATTAATTTTTTGAGGAAATATTCCTTCAGAATAAGTAAGATATACTCCTAAACCCTCATCCAATACATTTATAGATAGTACACCTATAAAATATATTATTAATAGGTGTAAAAATGGATGGTACAGTAAAGTTTTATAATGTGATGAAGAATTTCGGTTTTATAACCGGTGAAGATGGAAAGGACTATTTCGTTCATTCGAGCGGAATAAAGAGCGGTGCTCCATTAAAAGAAGGAGACAAAGTTAAATTTGAAGTAGTCCAAGGAGATAAAGGTCCAAAAGCAGATCAAGTTGAAAAACAATAATTCTGTTTATGAGATCATATCTTTTTAGTATTTTTTTCTTTTATTTTTATATTTCTTTTTTTTAAATCAAATAAGTTTATAAATTCCAAATATAATCTATTTTTACTATGAAAAATATTCTTTTCCTCGGGCTTGTGCTGGGAATTCT
>CAYYPF010000132.1:0-3493 GCA_964473475.1 Microcaldota archaeon
TTGTTGCGCAGCGCAACAATCGGGAGCAGCGGGGTATCAAACCCAATTTTGAAATGAATGAACATAAATTGAGAAAACTACTTTGTTTTCTCAGGATATAGTTAAGCAAACGAGTGAAATACTATATAAAACATAGAGGTGAATTGAATGACAGAAGAAAGTGAAGTAAAAAGTGAAGTAAAAACTGAAGTAAATAGCGAAGTAAGGACTGAAAAAAGAATAGAGCAAAGGGAAGACAACAACACAGTATACATTGGGAAAAAAGGTATTATGGGCTATGTGCTGGCTGTAGTGACCCAATTCAATAATGGAGCAGTAGAGGTCACATTAAAGGCAAGAGGAAAATTAATCTCCAGGGCAGTAGATGTCGAAGAGATCGTCAGGAATAAGTTTATGGCTGATGTAAAAGTTAAGGACATAAAACTAAAGACAGAGGAACTGACTTCTGAAGATGGAAGCCTGAACAAGGTTTCTGCAATTGAAATTATTATAACTAGATAATTTCTTATTTTCTTTTTATTTTTTAGTTGGTGATATTATTGGTTGTGATGCTGGATAAAAAAGGCCTAGTTCTCTCAGCAATCATAGGAGCAGTACTCTATTGGGTTGGAAGTGAATACCTTCTTCTTATGCTTATATTTTTAGGCATTGCAGTTCTTGCAACAAAATACCTTTATTTTAATAAGAAGGAAATGGGAATATACGAACATGAAAGGAGCTGGGAAAATGTTCTCTCAAATGGAGCAGCTCCAATGATTTTTGCACTATTAGCCAAGTATTATGGAATTGGCCCAATTCCTTTTCTATGCTCAATTGCAGCAGTAACTGCAGATAAATTTGCATCAGAATTAGGAGTACTTGGAGGAGACCCGGTTTACTTGAAAACATTTAAACATGTTAAACCAGGAACAAGCGGGGCAGTGAGCTTATTTGGAACATTTATGTCTCTTGGAGGAGCAACTATTATTGGTGCAATTTCTATATTCTTATTCCATGTAAGCCCAACTGCTGGATTATATATAAGCATTGCAGGATTCTTGGGGTCAGTAGTTGATACATTATTTGGAGTATTTGAACAAGAAGGATTTGGAACAAAGGGAACTACGAATTTCATTTGCTCAATGTTTGGAGGAATACTGGGGCATTTACTAGTTATTAAGAAGATGATTGTTTAAAATTTGAGTATATTGGGTTGATGAAATGAAAGTATTTGTATTATGCGGGGGACAGGGAACAAGATTAAGGCCTCTTACTTATGAGAATCCAAAACCAATGCTCAGGGTTGGTGGAAAAACTATTCTTGAATATGTAATTGCAAATTTGAAGAAACAGGGAATAAAGGATACTGTATTAACTGTGGGATATTTGAAGGAAAAAATTAAGGCTTATTTTGGGGATGGGAAAAAATTCGGAGTGAATATTGAATATTTGGAAGAAGAGTACGAACGATTTACAGCTGGTTCTATTCTTCCGTATAAGGGAAAAATTAAGGAAGATTTTGCAGTTCTTATGGGAGACCAGATTACAGACATAGATTTGAATAAAATGATGGAGTTCCACAAGAAAAATAAGGGAATTGCAACTATTGCACTTAAGAGAAAAACATATAAGTGGGAGTATGGGATTGCTGAACTAAAAGGAAATTTGGTTCTTGGATTCAAGGAAAAACCAGAGATTGAGAGCTATATAAATACTGCAATTTATTGTTTTAAGCCAGAGATATTTGATTATATAAATGATAGGGAAGATTTTGCAAAAAATGTGTTTCCTAAATTGCTCGAGAAAAAGAAAAAAATAATTGCTTATTTTATGGAAGAGAATTGGGTAGATATTGGAAGAATGAGCGATTATGAGGAAATAAATAAGAATTTGGAAAGGATTGGGTTTACAAAGAAGTTCCTATCTTAACTTAATTTTCCTGTATTTATAATACACAAAAATACAAACTTTTGTGTATTTTGTTTCCCATTAATGAATATTTTTGATAAAATTAATGCCAACTTCCTTCATTATCAAAAGTGATACTGTTTTTGTATCACTATTTGACTAAAGTGATACTTTTTTTGTATCACTATGAAAGCCTTTAAAATCCATTAGTTCATATTACATTATGAAACGCGAAGATTTGTATACTACTCTTTTGGATCAACAAAAAGATTTTGAAGAAGAGAACCCTTCAGTAAAAAGAAGTTTAAGCAATGAGATAACTGAAATATTTCCATTGAAAATGCCAATTATAATAACCGGGGTAAGAAGATGTGGAAAATCATTTCTGCTGAAGCTTATAAAAGAGAGTATGGGTCTAAAAGACAAGAGCTATTTATACGTTAATTTCAATGATGAACGATTTGCAAACTTCTCAGTTGATGATTTCCAAAGGATATTGGATTTTATGACAGAACAAAAATACGAGGAAAAGAGTTTCTTATTTTTAGATGAAATACAAGAAGCAGAAGAATGGGAGAAATGGATTGATAGAATCAAAAAGAGATATAGTATTGTAATTACTGGCTCAAATTCAAAATTATTAAGCAGTGAAATTTCCTCTGTTCTTACTGGGCGTTCTATAAATCTCAATCTTATGCCATTTGATTTTCATGAGTTTTTGGCAGCTAAGCAAATTCGGATTTCGGAACAGGATTTTAATACAAAACAACTTGCGATACTGAGGACAAATTTTAGGGAATTTCTTGTAAGCGGCGGGATGCCACAGAGAGTGGTAACTGGGAATGAAATCGTTGTGAGAGAGCTTTATGAAAACATATTATATCGGGATATAATCAAAAGGTTCGGCAAGCTCTCAAGAGAAATACGTGAAATCTCATTATATCTACTTTCAAATCCATCCTCAAAAATCAGCACAAGGACAATATCTGAATTTAGTGGAATAAAAAACCTATCAACCATAAAGAAGGTTCTCGAGTTATTTGAGAATGCATTTCTTTTCTTCTTTGTAAATAAAATAGGGTACTCGGTAAAAAAGCAGATTCAGAACCCTAGGAAAGTTTACTGTGTTGATAATGGTTTCTTGACCACAGTAGGGTTTCGCCTTTCGGAAGATAAGGGGAAACTGCTGGAAAATCTTGTTGCTATAGAGCTAAAGCGCAGAAGAAGAGAGTTCTTTTATTACTCTGAAAAAAAAGAATGTGATTTCGTTATTAGAACTGGAAATAGGATAACTGAGGTGATTCAGGTTTGCTACGAATTGAATAAAGAAAACGAAGAGAGAGAAATAGGCGGCTTAATTGAAACAATGGAGACATATGAACTAAAAGATGGGCTGATCCTCACTTTTGATAATGAAAGGAAGATTAAAATTAAAAATAAGAAGATAACGGTAATTCCACTTTGGAAATGGCTGCTTGAGAAACAGGATAAAAAATAAACAAGGATGCTCTGGAAAGGTTGGGTTTACGAAGAAGTTTATATATTGAAAAATTAGAATAGTTTAGAAATAGAAACATAAAGAAGAAGTAAAATCCCAATTAGTAAT
>CAYYPF010000133.1:0-3490 GCA_964473475.1 Microcaldota archaeon
GCATAATTATCATAGAATATTAGAAAAATAGGTTTATAAATCCGCGTATAACTCTCTTGTTTTTTTTGAATATTCTAAACCAACTAAGTAATCTAAATGTCCGTTTCTTAGTTTTACCTAATTTGGTTTAGAATAGATTGAGACAACTTTCTTGTCTCAGGATAAATAATTAGAATGCGAGGTTATCCAGCCTTTATTCAGAACCAACTAAGTAATCTGTGCGATGGTCTAGTCTTATCTTATTGGTTTGACACGTATCGTGTCAAATATTGAAATTTATTTTTTGGAAAAAATTTCAATGGTTCTGAATGTTTAGAACGTAGCAACGTTCTTAACACCTCAAAAACGAGATGTCGTTTTTGGGGATTTGAGAACCACAGTTCTCAAAGTGCTCGTGACGCCAGAGAATGATTACTCATTCTCTACGCCCATTGAAGCTGTTGCTTCAATCGGATCGAAGCGTCGATGTCAAGAACGACGACGTTCTTGAGCATGCTCGAGAAGGGTAAACCGCTTCTCGACATCGCGACATAGATTGAGAAAAATTTTTATTTTTCTCAGGATACATTGGCCTTTTCCTTTTGTAATCTTCTCTTAATTACCTTTAAGCTTACAAAAGAGTCCCTTTCCATTTCATCCAACCTAAGTGCAATCATCTTTGCTTGGGCCTTTAGATTAGGGAGCATTACAAATTCTAGAGAGTTTACTCTTCGTTTAGTTCTTTCAATTTCAAGAATTAATCTTTTAATTGCAGTTTCTGTTTCAGCAATTTTCATAATCATTTCAAAAACTGCTTCAAAATTGGAAACAACATCATCTATTTTAGCACTGGTTCCTGTAATGGAATAACCTCTATCTAGAAGGGCTTTTGATTGAACATTCTTTGCATCCATAATTGGAATCTTAACTCCCATAATGTTTGTAACCTCCATATCTACAGAAATATCTTTTCTGCAATTATAAGCTACATTTTCCAATTCAGGAAGAGAATGGTAGAGCTGGGTTAAGTAAAGGCTTTTATATGCTGCCTTAATTCTTGTATTTAATTCTCCTCTTAAGTTCTTGGCCTTTTTGAGAATCTTGAAGAATTCCATAATTAAGGCATCTCGTTTCTGCTTGAGGAGCTTGTGCCCTTTTTCAGCTAGGGTGATCTTGTCCTTGATCTTCATGAGCTCCATTCTTGTTGGTATTACTTCAGCCATTTTTTTACCTCATTACATTAGCTTCTCAGCAAATCCGCTTCCTGCGATTACAACAACTGGTTTTTTTGCAGTTCTAATTCGCATTTTTATTCACTCTTCTCTTCCTTTTCTTTTTTTCTGTATTTGGAACCGTATTTCTCAATGTGTTCTTTCTTCATTCTCTTTAATTCTCCTTCTGGAATATCAGAGAGTAATTCCCAACCAAGCTCAAGGCTTGTTTCAATATCTCGGTCTTCATATGGGCCCTGCCTTATGAATCTGTTTTCAAATGCATCTGCAAAATGCAAGAATTTCCTATCAACTTCAGAAAGTGCTTCTTCCCCTACAACTGCACTCAGATTTCTTAAGTCTCTTCCGCTTGCATATGCTGCGTATAATTGGTCTGAAACTCCCTTATGATCCTCTCTTGTTTTTTGTCCACCAATTCCTGAGTTCATTAATCTGGAAAGTGAAGGTAAAGGATCAACTGGAGGGAAAATTCCCTTTCTGTGAATATCTCTTGAAAGAATAATCTGTCCTTCTGTAATATAACCAGTTAGGTCTGGGATTGGATGTGTCTTATCATCCCCGGGCATTGTAAGTATTGGAAATTGTGTAACTGTTCCTTTTCTTCCTTTAATTCTTCCAGCTCTTTCATAAATAGTTGAGAGGTCTGTGTACATGTATCCAGGATATCCTCTTCTTCCTGGAACTTCCTGACGAGCTGCAGAAACTTCTCTTAAACTTTCCGCATAATTAGTCATATCTGTAATTAATACAAGAATGTGCATATCGTGTTCATATGCTAAGTATTCTGCTGTACTCAATGCTAATCTTGGAGTAATTAATCGTTCAACTGAAGGATCATCTGCTAAGTTCAAGAATAGAACTGCATTTTCCAATGCACCTGTTTTTTCAAAGTCCCTCATAAAGAATGAGGCTTCTTCATGTGTAATTCCAACTGCAGCAAATACTACTGCGAATTCTTCTCCTGCTTTTCTTACTTTTGCTTGTCTTGCAATCTGCACTGCAAGTTGGTTGTGCGGAAGACCAGATGCAGAAAAGATAGGTAATTTCTGTCCTCTTACTAGTGTGTTCATGACATCAATTGTTGAGATTCCTGTTTGAATAAAATCTGCTGGAGGGTCTCTTGAGTAAGGATTAATTGGAAGCCCGTTTACATCTACTCTTTCTTTTGCAATTACTTCTGAGCCTTTATCCCTTGGCCTTCCTAATCCATCAAATGCCCTTCCGAGCATATCTGTGGAAAGGCCAATAGTCATTGTTTCTCCAAGGAATTTTACTGAGCTTCCTTTTGTATCAATTCCAGCTGTGCTTCCGAATACCTGGACAACTGCAATACGACTTGTAATATCTAATACCTGTCCTCTTCTTCTCTCTCCATTGGGAAGATTAATATCTACAATTTCTCCGTATCTTACTCCGGAAACATTATCTACAAATACCAATGGTCCTGCGATTTCAGTTATTGTTTTGTATTCTTTCATCCTTTTCACCTTATACTTTTGAAATACTATCAAATTCAGATTCCATATCTGTAACCAACTTATCAAATTCCTTAATTTTTTCCTCGGAAATTTCTCTCATTCTTCCGATTCTGTTTATAACTTGCATATCTTTTATTTTTTTCAATTGTACTCCAACCTCAAGTGAAGTCATTGCTCTTGTATAAAATTTCATAATTGTTCTGAGCATCTTATATTGTTTTTGCAGGCTTGCGTGTGCGTCTACTTCTGAATAAGCATTTTGCTGGAGAAAATCTTCCCTAAGCATTTTTGTAATGAGTAAGATTGCCTGCTCTTTTTCTGGAAGTGCATCAGGACCAACTAACTGGACAATTTCCTGAAGTTCTGCTTCCTTCTGCAAGAGTGTCATTGCATCTTTTCTTAATTTCGGAAAATCTGAGGATACATTTTCTGCAAACCAGTTCTCTAATTCCTCTACGTATAAGGAATAGCTCTTCAACCAATTGAATGCTGGGAAGTGCCTTCTTTGTGCAAGTGAGGAATCCAATGCAAGGAATACTTTTGTTACTCTTAAAGTTCCTTGGGAAACTGGCTCTGAAAGATCTCCTCCAGGAGGAGAAACTGCTCCGATAATTGAAACACTTCCATATCTATCCCCAGATCCTAAGCATTTAATTCTTCCAGCTCTTTCATAGAATTCTGCGAGCCTTCTGGTTAGGTAAGCAGGATAACCTTCCTCTCCCGGCATTTCTTCCAATCGCCCACCGATTTCTCTCATTGCTTCTGCCCATCTGGAAGTAGAATCTGCCATTAATGCAACAT
>CAYYPF010000134.1:0-3471 GCA_964473475.1 Microcaldota archaeon
AAATCAGGATTACTTAGTTGATTGTGCATATGCGACAAATGATTGGTTTGGTATAACCCGATTCAAAACTTCCCGATGGAACTTCGTTCCATGGGCGCCATGAAGCCAAAGCTTCATTCGCGTTGAAAAACACTCCCGCATATACTGCAGTATAAAATATTTGCAATATGTGTTTTTCAAATGAAAAAGTAGAATTGTATAAGATTGGGCCTAAACATAGGCTTTTTAAACTTATGGTAGAATATATTAGTATATGGTTTTACTAACATCTCAAGCTGAACTAATTCAATTCAATGATCAACTCGGGCAGATATTTGGGAAAACCTTAATTTCCATGCATCCAGGTAACATATTCGCAGTTGATAGTCTAGGATACCCAGGATGGGGAATTGGTTTAACTCCAGAAAATTCACGCTGGCTCGAGGAACTATCCATTGAGTCCAATAAAATTTATTTACGTAATGGCCTTGGTCAACTAAGCCCTTTTGTAAGTTTTTTAATTCCACAATCAAGAAAGGCGGTAGAAGAAAGATTGACTGCTACAATTGGCTCTATTGTTGCTGATATCCTTCTCTCTTTGGATGATGGTTCAAGAACTTTTAATTTATGTGATCTTGGTGCAAGAAAAGGAAAGGCCTCTTTAGCAGTTGTATCTGCGTTAAATAATACCATTAGAGAAAGAACGGGTAATCCTACTCTTTTGAAAAGAACTACATTCATTTTGGTTGATCTTTCAATAGCTAAGTTAGAAAATGCGAGAAGCCAATTAGAACTGCATGGAGTACAATGCATACTTAAACCAGAAACTGGCGAATCCTTTATTGCAGAAAGAAGAGATCGCAGCGTAGATCTTATTTACTCAAATTTATTCTTACACCATAAATCTTTTCTTACAGATTTTCTAATCAGACTTAAAAGAACACTTGCTGATGACGGTGCATTAGTAGTTGGTGATTGGCATTCTATGTTATGGCAAAGGCCAGTTTTAGTATATCGATTATTACAAATGCTGGGGTCAGATCCTTCTGTTCTTGACGAATTTAGAGCATTAACAAGAATAGATCTTTCACAAGATCCTCTTCAGGGTGCAACCCCCCCGGAGATATTAGCAGTTGAAGATCATATGAATTATTTAATTGAATTAGTGCAAAACCTGCATACACCACAAGCTTTAGCTGCGTTTTCCTCTGGAGAACCCAGAGCGCCTATAATCAAAGGTTATGATACTAGTTCTCAAAGAATTGGTAAGCTTAATAGCGCAGGTTTTGTTACTGACATGGAACAAATACACGGGGCATTTTCTAAATTAAAAAAAGTATTGCCCTATTTTGCATCTAGGAGTCCTAGAAGCACTCTTCCTGCTGATTCTGCAGTAGTGCTCGCAGCAATAAAGAGGAGGTAGGTGTGCAAATGGATCCAAAAAGCTCCATACCAGACTTGCTTGCTATTGAAGAGTTCTTGAACAATTTAACTAGGAATCTAACATTACCCTCAGGAAGCATATTTCGTATACCTGCGGTTTATTTACATAATTGGGGAATTGAAATAACTGATACTAACAAACCCTTCATAAGTAGTAGGGCTGCAATTAGTTATAGGAATGAGTGGAGCCATAGTGGGGATGAAGTTAATTCTGCAATGGCCGAAGCGATGAAAGAGTCCACCTATTTTCACGAAGATGGAACAAGTGCAATGAATCAAATGATCGGTTCTTGTGTTGTTAAAATATTATTAGAATTACAGGAACGAGAAGCAAGAGATATAACTGTGTGCGATATTGGTGCTGCTTCTGCTCAAACCACGCTGGCAGTTCTAACTCATGTTTCCCATGCGATTTTAGAAGGTACACTTCACCCAAAAATACTTGATCAATTATTTTTTTACTTACTGGAACCTTCTTTGGATAGATTGTATGAAGCAAGAGATGCTATTGAAAGTCACTCTATATGGGCCTTAGTAGGAGATCGTAAAGATTCCAGATTAAGATACGAATTGATCTGTTCAGATGATGAGACTCATTTCCCTAGACTTGGGGACGGAGTATTTGATATTATTTTTTCTAATGCAGTACTTCACCATAAAGTTTTTTCTGATTATTTGATTCAAATACATAGAATTCTTGCTCCAACAGGAGCACTAATAGTAGGGGATTGGTATCTTAATTTGTGGGAATATCCTGCACATCTTATCTCAGTTCTTAGGGTTCTTAGTGCAAATGAGGACCAGATTACAAAGTTTATGGGCTTCTTTGGTGTAACGCATGCTGATGTTACCAGACTTGAAGGAGAAACAACAGAGTCTAGTCGGTTAGCTAATTTAATGATGGTTGATTTTTTACAACATCTTGCTCAAAATTTTATAAAAGTTCGTGATAGACTCGTAAATAGAAAACTTTTCTTCCTAGAGTCCCACGAATCATTAGAAAACCGTATTGAAAAATTAAAGCATCATGGTTTTGTAACTGATCTAAATCATATGAAACAGCAGGGTGGAAATCCATTTGGGAGATTTTATACTAATCGCCTTAGAGTTTATGAAAAAACAGATATTGCTACAGTATTCATTGCAGGGAAGAAGCCTCAAAAAGCCGTACGCTAATTCTGATAAAAAATAGCATTAAAAATACTCTTTTCGAATGTCCAATATGCAAGCACACATTCAGGAGGCGAGCTTAACCCATCAAAAGTTCAAGGCTTACCTAAAAATGGCTCAAGAGAGCGAGAATCTCTGGAATGCTGTTCTTGTATTTTTAGGCGCGCTTTTTATTTTAAGTGCGATCCCCTTTTTTCCCTTATTCTTAGTTCCCATACTTGCAATTATTTGTGCAATTCCAGCATATTACGAGAAACAGTATATTGGAACGCTTCTAAGTGTTTTATTGGCATTGCTCGCGTTTTCCTATCAGTCTGCAGCACTTGGTTTTGTGTTTGTATTAATTGTTGCACTTACTTTGTTTGAGATGTTCACAAAATGGGCAGTTATTTCTGCATTAGAAATTCTCATCTTTGCTCCTTTTGCTCCATTTCCACTTTCCTTACTCAGTCCTTTTGTAATGCTTGGAATGGTGATTGCAGCATTGCATTTTGGTTCAAAGAAAAGCCTGATGATCTCAATTCCTTCAGTATTAATGGTCCTTCTGCTTTCTTCCATGTGGCTCATTCCAAATAATGCATTTTTCCATTTGAATTTTGATTATTATACTGCTGTAGACATGATGCAGATCTCTGGAGAGCCCTCTTCTTTAGTAAATCTTCCAGCAAACCTTTCCTTTGCAATAAGCAATCTATTTGATTTTGGAAAGTTCGTTGGATTTGGAGAGGCATTGGGGATTCTTTCAAATAATTTAGCATTGATTTTATTCAAGGATACTGGGCTTATTCAATTGGTTACCTGGGCAGTTACTTTATTCATTATTGTTTTTATTTCAGGAGCAATAAAAAAGAGACCGCAATTTTTTTCCAGTATTTTCCT
>CAYYPF010000135.1:0-3463 GCA_964473475.1 Microcaldota archaeon
CAACAACCAATCAACTATAGGAACAAACTTTATTTTTATCCCCTCTATTGTCATTACTTCGGATACGTCCTTTGTGATGATGACCGCTTTTTCTGGTTTTAGCTCCTTAATGCATTCCAATAATCCATTTACTTCACGCTTTTTGGTTTTTTCATCATCCATATCATACACTACCTGAATTGCTTCAGATACTCTCGTACCCCGCATTACTATAAAATCAGTTTCTAATCCCTCTTTATTCTTCCAATAACATATTTCACTTTGCCCCTGTGTTCTTCTTTTTAATTCCAGGAATACTAAATTTTCAAAAAGCCTCCCAAAGTCCATCTTTCCAGTAATTGCATATGAAAAACCATTGTCTCCGCAGTATGCCTTGCGAGGATACTGTGATTTGTCTTTTATATTATATGAAAAAATAGGAAGAAAGAAGAATAAATAACCCATCTGAGAATGTTTTTCCAATTTCAGGATTTTTTCTTTTCCAATCTTGTAACCCAGGGTTTTGAAAAAATTAAGGCATTTTGATGCTGAAAAATAAGGGCTTTGTATTACATATTTGCCAAATGCCTCAACAGTACTGACATCTTCTCCTGAAAGCTCTGCAACATCAAGTCCAAGTATATCTTTGAAGTATGAACCAAGAATACTGACCTTATCCATTTCCTCCTTAGTTAGGGCTACCTCAGGAAAGCCTCCGTATCTAAGATATTCCGCAAACTCTTTTTCAATTCTGCCCCTTCCTGCAGTTGTTTTTTCCGGAGTGACTATTTTAAATGCAAGGAATTCCTTGAAAGATAGGGGGTACATTTCAAACGGAAGCATACGGCCCCTTAGTGGTTTGTTCGGCAGTACAAGGCTTTTTCTGGAAGAGCTTACGATCAGCCTAAGTTTTCCTTTTAATAGTTCATGCGTTCTTGCTAACCAGCCCTGCCAATCATTAGCACTGGTTATTTCATCAATAAGCAGAAAACCATCATCTCCAAACCATTTGATTGTATCTTCCAGCACGTCCTTCCGGCCTTTTATTCTGCTGTCTTCAACATTCAGATAACTGACCTTTGCATTATCTTCAGCCAGCTTTTGGGAAAGAAGCATTAGCATGCTTGATTTGCCAGCACGTCTTATCCCTGTAATTGCTATTATTTTAAATTCAGAGTTCCTCTTAATAGAATCAAAATCAACCTCTCTCGTACGCAAGGCCTTCTTTTTTGAGTAAATGTTCCATTCTTCAAACACGTCTGAAGTATCCATATATTGTTCTACAACAGAACAGTTTATAAACATTTCTGTCTTATTACAGAACGATTTAATTAGCTGAGAAAAATAAGGAAATTAGAATTTAATTAATTGAAAGAATAACTAATTGTTCCTTACGTATATTTTTAATCAAATATGGACAATATGATGATATATACCAGAACTCCAGGTAGCTCAGAACACAAATGCAGCCCTGCTCAAAAGTGTACCAGAAACATACAGAAAATGCACAGCACATATATTGAATCTGCTTGATGAAAGGAATACAACCTTTCAACAAAAAAAAGAATGCATAAATATTATCAATTTTATTACAAACAACTCCAAGGAAGGAATATTTAACGCGTTCAGTACCCTTGAGGCATTAGTTGAAAACCCTGGGTTTAAACCCCAGATGTTGAATGCTGAGTTTACAGAAAGATGGTGCGAGATTACCACCTCCCTTGCCAAGAATGAGGAACGTGCAGGTCATGGCTTCTATATTCTAGGTACACTGCTAGAAAATCCAAAATTCAATCCTGAGATGCTCAACACAGACTTTACTCAGGAATTTTGTGATATAATTGGTTTTATTATTGAAACTACTGGAAAGGAATGGAGTAGAGATGCATCAGCTCTTTTGGGCACACTAATGGAAGATCCCACATTTGAGCCAGAAATGCTGGATATGGGGCTTGCAGACAGACTATGTGAGGTTATTGGTTCTGTTACCAATGAGAAAGGATATAAAGCATATCATCTGATGTCTATTTTCAAGAAAATATTTAGGGAGAACAAGGATCTTGGACCAGAGGTATTATTTAAGTACAAAGAAGGAGAGGAACTGGCAAAAAAACTAGGTGCAACTAATGATCCAATTATATACCTAAATTTCGCGTATGCAATAACTGCAATTGGAGAGAAAGAAACTGAAGAATTATATAAAAATAATGGAATTGAATATTTTGCCAGGTATTCTAAAAAAACCCTGAAAGAAGTGCATGCTAATCTTTCAAAATCCCATGCAAAGGAAAAACCATTGCTACTAATTGTTTCAAATAAAAATGATGAATCAGGATTCTTTTATGATGGAGGAGCTGAACTGGAAAAGCTCACTACGTATTATAGGGTAGTTATTGTTGAAACAGACTCTGAGGATGGTTTTTACAAAAGAGTCAAAAGCACTGCAAAAAAATATGGTAAGATAAATACGTTGATAGTTAGAGGCCATGGAGAACCAGATGCAATATTGCTTGGTAAAGACAATGAAAAGGGAAAACTTGACCTTACTGATGTAAAAGAACTGAAAAAAATACAAGATGCATTTGTTAAGGAACCTGAAGTTGTACTGGATGCATGCAATGCTGGGAAAGATAAAGATTCAGTTGGTGCAATGCTCTCAAAAACCTGGGGAGCAAGATTATGGGCAGCGATAAATGAAACTGAGAGCATAACAGCAAGGTATATTCTTGATAAGAAGGGTAAAATAGATGGGGTACTGTTTGGCTCAGAGTCCAGAGAATTCCTAAAAGGAATTCCAATAAAAGTTGTACCTACATGGAAAGGAGAATAGTAAATAAATTAGAACTTAGAGGTATATTCAAACAGAAACCTATGTTTCCCTTCTCCATAATAATTAGGCAAGTATTTTGTTTTTTCAAATCCATGTCAAAATGATCAAAATGGTCATTTTGACAGATAGAGATTCCACTAGGTTAGATATTACGTATGTAACCACGAATCACAGAAGAGTGGAATCTCTAGATTAGCTGAAAATAGTTTCAAGCTTCTCTCATTCCCTGGTCTTATCGTAGTAGTTATTTTCTTTATGGTTCCTTTCTCTTTAGCTAATTCAATTACTCGTTTAAGTAATTTATCTGCAAGTCCTTTTCCTTGCATTCCTGGAAGAGTTGCAATTCCCCAAACAGACCAAGCAGTATTGTTCTCTTCAAATATCTGAATACAGGAAAGTAATTTCCTTTTATCTTCAATTCCTAAAATAAAACCATTTGATAATAAGTTTTCAATTTGATTCTTAGTAATTTGAGGAACATCATAATTTACATATGCTAACTTCTCCAGTTCTACAATTGAATCAGCATCTTTTGCAGATAATTGGACAAATTGCATTAAAGAAAACTGTTACGTCTAAGCTTATAAATTTTACCTACAGGATAACTTGTAGCGGGTAAGGCCAAGGATGTGGCGTGTACCTTGAGGTGCACAA
>CAYYPF010000136.1:0-3405 GCA_964473475.1 Microcaldota archaeon
GATATTGCCGATTTTCTTCGGCAATAGTGATACTAAATAGATAAGCATGAAAACCATTAAAAAGACTAGTTTTTAGCTTTTTATACTTTTTTTTCTACTGCACTCATACAAATAGTTGATGCTTCAGCTTTTTCTCCAGTTTCAACTGATTCTATTCTTTTCTTTCCGTCTCTATTAGTATATTCTCTGACTGCAGGAATCATTAAACATGGGTGACGGATTCTTTCCAGTGTAGTAAAAATAGTTCTTGAGCCTGCATCCCCACCCATTTCTCTCTTCTCTTCCAAAGAAATTAATGGTTCAACTAGCTCTATTTCTCCTAGTCTTTTATTTCTTCTAAGTGCTTCTCTTGCTCTTGTTAAGAGTCTTCTAACTCTTGCTGTAACTGTTTTTCCAACTTCTCTAACTGCAGGCATATGTATACTATTCTTCTTAGAATTATTAAAAGTTCCTTTTCTCAGTTAGCTTCCTTCTTTGCTAGTTTTGAGGATTTTGCTTCTTTTTCTCTAAATTATATTTATACAATTGTTTTGCTACTTTTCTAAGTGTTGTTATCCTTTTTACCCAAACCCGCACTTATTCTTCACACTCCCAGGGTGCGCGGAAGCCTTTGTCTTTAGACATCGGAGGAAGCGCACCCGAAGTAGAAGTTTTGTCTGATGTGCGCGGCTTCTCGCCTAAAGCTAATAAACCAGAAGCCCAGGGCTTTAGCCCTGGGAGTGTGTCACCCATTCAACTGCCCGCCTCCACCAGCTTTGCTCCTCTGAATATATTTTTTTGATTACCTTTCTCATCTGTTGGGGATAATCATCCACCCAGGTATACAGATCAAGTTTCTTTCTCAATTCAATGCGAGCATTCGTTCCATATGATGCAAGTTCGTTTAGGCCAGCTATATCAATAACAGGTGCGCGAAAAATGCCCAATTCATAACAACTGCTCCTCCCCCAGCCCCCCATGCCATTCCCCTCATGGTATCTGAGATAAATTCCAGTTTCTACTCCATATACTTTTTTAGATGGGGTTTTCTTGCAGTTACCAATAATAATCCGAGAAATACTAGGCATACTTTCAGAAGTACCAAACGTCCCTGCTGCCATGAAGCATGCAGAAACAATATCTGTTTTTGCAAGCTCGCGAATAGCTCCACCAACTACATCTTCTCTGAGTTCCTCTTTGGTGAATATAGGATCACTTGAAGCAGCAAAGAACGCGAATGAGTCTGGCTCTATGTTTCGCGCAAAACAATCAGCAAGGCGGTGAATCGGTGTTTCAAGCTTAGAATTGACATGTGAACCAGAAAGACCACGCTTGATGGTCATTTCCACTACAAGCCTCAAGGCCTCTTCAAGGGTGATGTATTCTACCTGTAATAGTTTTGGCTCCCTGCCTATGGAGCCATCCCAGTATATAGTCACCAATTCAGCAGGAGTCTCTATTACTATCGGCTTTAGCATTTTCCCTTCTAGAATTCCCGGTCCTTGTGATTTGCATATATATCCTACGTCTGGACAACGATTTTCTACAATTCGCCCTTCCATAAGCATGCCATTTTCAGTCGTTACGCTAATAATATTGTTCCACTTCATGTGTCCGTAAAACAACCTACTGAAGTCCCTCTTCCTTTGCCTACAAACATCCCCAGTTCCTTTCGCTGCTCGATCTGAGCCTTTTTTCTCTCCATCAACTTGTTTTTGCATTTCATCACCTTTTAGCTTTTTGTTTCATGGTCATTTCCTCCACCCATCGTTATCCCACGTTTTTCAAGTAATCTTTCTTCTAATGTCAACTCTTTCGCTCCATGACTTCTGAGTAGTTCTGCTGTTTCAGTACCTCTTCCTAATGCTTCTCCATGTCTGGCAATATTCAGTGCAGTATTCCCATCCTCATCCCTTAGATTTACATCTGCTCCACTTGAAATTAGCAATTCCACAATTTCTATATTCCCTTCAAAAGAAGTAGTCATCAGCGGAGTCCACCCCCTGTTATCCTGAACATTCACATTTGCTCCTCTAGAAATAAGTAGCCTAACAATTTCTTCGTACCCACGTGCAGAAGCAAACCTCAATGCGGTATTACCATCTACATTTTTTGAATTTACATCAGCTCCTTTTTCCAAAACATTCGTTACTTCATTCAAATCCCCCCAATATGAAAATCTCCATAATTCTTCATTAGGATTTTCCTCAAATCTCATCTCATCAAGTTTTTCAAGAATTAATTGTTTGCGCCTATTAAATTCTGCAGGATCAATATCTGGCCTAAGTAATTCTCCTCTTTCAGCCATAAATAGAACATAGTGATACGTCCCCTCATCTTGGAATACTGCGCGTGTGAGTGAGTGGATACGTCCCTTCATTTGTTCTCTGAATGCTTGGTGTGTGAGAGGCGTTCCATATCTTCGAATATCCTGTTTTTGCCGTAAGCTAATTGTCGTTTCTCTAAATGATTCCCATTCAACGAGCGCGTTTACTTCATCCATCAATTTGAAAATTCTGTCTGCTGAGAATTCTCCTGCCTTTCTGGGTTTTTGTTCCGTACGCTTACTTTTTTGTTTCATCAGTTGTTCCCTCTTCTTCCTTTTTTATGGTCTTAACTGACTCCCTTTTTCCAGGCTCATTTCCAAGTAAGAATTCTGCAATTTCAACTATTGGCATTTTTTTGTCTCTACCTGGATTTTTGAGAACCTCCCGAACCACATCATTATTTATGGTTGCATGTTCGCATTCAAAATTTCCCGGGCTTTCCCATTTATCTTTAGTAGTGGCAGCACGGAATTTACAATATGAATAAATAGTGCATAAAAAATAAATTAAGGGGATTCTTATTCTGATTTCATTATTGTTAAACATAACCAGTTCAGTATATGTGGCATTTACATGCTCCATTTTGCTTTCAATGAAAACTGCATCTCTAAGATTGGCTGATATAAGCTGGTGCATTTCATCCTCTGCAAAAAGTTCCCCATTGCGTTTATAATTCTTAATTATCTTTTTTCTTGCTTTTTGTATGAGTCCATGCTGGTACACATCAAACTCATTTAACAGAGCAACTACTACTGCAAAAGACTGTGCATCTGGGCCACTGCATAGCATACGTAGCAAGTCTCTGAATTGGCTTTCTAATTTCTTAGGCACTTCCAAACCAACATACCTATCAAAAGGTAATCTCAGGTGCTCTACACTATCTAGATATCTGATCATTTCAGAAAAAGATCGGATTAATCCATCTGCAGGACCTCCAAAGTTTTTTCTGAATTCTCTCTCAATGCGTTCATCAGACCAAAGAGGCAGTGAGCCAGAGCATACCTGATTTTCTCTAAGTTTATCCGGATTACCCTCCCTGGTCTTGTTCCTAAACCAGTTTTTTGGGTTTAATTTTGAATCCCTGAATTTTGTTTTAGTT
>CAYYPF010000137.1:0-3389 GCA_964473475.1 Microcaldota archaeon
CTAAGCTTGACCCATACGTAAAGGAAGTGTGCCCAGCTAAGCTAATTACCATCTCCTTTCCTATAAGTGCAGTATTTTCTTTCTGCTTCTCAGCTTTAATCTGGGATGAAAAAGGTTATAGGTGGTTTGGCTCATATGCTGATCTAAAGAAAGTAGCGATAGAGTTTTATAAAAAAAGATTTGAAGAATTAAAGAAAGAGTTTAGTTTAGAAGAAAAAGAAAAGGAAATAATAAAACATATACGCGAAATTCCTAAGTGGAAGAACTTGACTGATGAAGAATTAATTAAGGAAGCTGAAAAAACCTGTAAAATACTTAAAGAATGGTGGGATAAACTAGGAGTTACAGAAGGAATCAAATACATAGATATTGAAGTTTTTGTTGACCCATTTATAAAAGAGAAAAACTTAGGTGCAGAGGAGATTGTATTATTCAAGGAAAGCCTTCATTTAGAAGAAATGGGAAGGGACAATAAGAGAGACTTGCAATTAATTGAATTCATAAAAAGAGTTAATGAAGGAATTTCAGAAGAAGAATTTACTGAAAGATTATACCTAAACCCTAAATATACTGGGTATGATAGGTATGAATTATATACTCGAAAGGAATTAGAATCAATTGATATCAATAAATTAAAAAAAGACTTGGAAAAAAGAAGGAAAATAAATCCGGATAATGCTCTAAAAAAACTAAAACAAAAAGTAAAAATAACTCCAGAAGAAGAGGAAAAAATCAAAATAACCAGACTTGCGTCTTATTTATTAGATGAGAGAAGATATTTTGCGAATCTCCTTAACATGGGATTATTTATCTTAGTTGAAGAATTCTCTAGAAGAATGAACTCACCCCAAGAAGAATTCTGGAAGCTTAACCGCGAGGAATTCATTAGAAAAATAAAAGGAGAAGCTGTTGAATTAACATTTCCAAAAATGATACTTGGGTATGATGCAAAGGAAGTTGCAAACGGAGAAAATGCAAGAAAAACATTTAAAGAAATAGAGGAAAAATTAGAGAATATTAGCAAAATAGAAAAAACTCTCCAAGGATTCGGAGCTTCAAAAGGAACAGTAGAAGGAATAGTCCGAATAATCCTAAATCCCCACGAAGAAGAATTACAAAATGGAGAAATACTTGTAACTTATTTTACCCAACCAGAATATGTTCCTTTAATGAGAAAAGCAAGGGGAATAATTACTGAGTGCGGAGGAGTAACTTCACATGCAGCAATTGTTTCCAGGGAATTAGGAGTTCCTTGTATAGTCGGAGTAAAGAATGCAGTTATTCATTTAAGAAATGGGCAAAAAATTAAGATGGATGGGGCTAAAGGAATTGTAGAGATACTTGAGTGAGCAAATGGAATGGGTAAATACTTGGACCAGGGATTACGGAGTTCAGTACTGCGAGGCAATAAAATTAGTTTATGAATTAAAACTAACTAAATATGCTGTTTCTGAAAATCCGTTCTACTACCCTGAAAAAGGAAATGAAGCTTTTTATATTTCAAAAAAAGAATATGAAAACATGCAAAAACTAATAGAAGAAGCAATAAACAAGCCAGAAGAAATTGAATACGATATAAACCTCTTAAAAAAATACGGGGAAGAATACGTAGATGCAGGTAAAAAAGCGAATAAAATGAATCTGAAACAAGCAGATAATTCAGAGTTATTAAGAATATATCTAGAATTCAGGGAAAAATGGGTATTGGCTACTACTTATTTAGCCTCTACGTTCAATTTTAATGAAACAATCGGCAGCAAAACTGAAAAAATAATAGTTGAAAAATCTCAGAAAAATAAGAACATACAAGATCTAGTTGCCTTTGCATCAGCTCCAGAACAAGAAGTTGGAATCCTGAAACTAAATAGAGAACTAGCAGTAATCAGAAAGTCTTTCAAAAAAGAGATCCTAGACCGAATTCTTGATGAGTATAAGTGGATCCCATGCTTAGATTTACATCACAACCCGTGGGGAGAAAAAGAGATATTGAAATATTATGATGACTATGAACCTAAAGAAGAAAAAGCAATTGAGGAAAAAAAAATTATTGAGGAATTTAAGATTAGTGAGGAGGAAATAAACCTAATTAGATTGAATAAAAAACTCGCGTATGTTCGGGATTTAAGAGACCAATATCGCAGAATTGGAATATACTACATACAAAAATTATATTCTGAAATCGGAAGAAGAATGGGCCTGAGTTTAAAGGAGATGTCCTACACTCAAGATGCTGAGATAAGGGATTTCTTATCCAAAGGAATTGTTCCAAATAAGGAAAGAATTCATGATCGATTCAATGGATTTTTAATGTACACGAAAAATGGAGAGATAGTTTGTATTTCTGGTCCAGAAATTCCTAGAATAGCAAAGGAAGAACTAGGATTCGAAGAAAAACAAGTCCAAGAAGAAGTTGTACGTGGAAAAACTGCTTTCAAAGGAAAAGTTAAAGGAAAAGTTAGAATCGTACTTACTTCTGAAGAATTAAAAAAGGTTAAGGAAGGAGACATATTAGTTGCAGTAACTACTGGGGCAGATTATGTTCCAGCAATGCATCGGGCTGGTGCATTTGTTACAGACGAGGGAGGGCTCACCTGCCATGCTGCAATTATAGCCCGTGAGATGAAAAAACCTTGCATAGTTGGAACAAAAAATGCAACTAAAATTCTCAGAGAGGGAGAATTAGTTGAAGTGGATTGTGAAACCGGAACTGTAAAAAAGGTATCAGAGTAATATAGATTTAATTGGGTGAATTTTATGAAGAATTTGGTTTCTGTATCTGATTTGAGTAAAGAGGATATTCTAAAGATATTTGACTATGCTGCAAAATTCGAGGATGGAAAAACTAAACCATATGGCTTTGCAACTGGAAAGATCCTAGGAACTGTATTTTTACAAGACAGCCTCAGGACCTCAGCATCATTGAAAAGTGCAATGCTTAGGCTAGGAGGTTCTTGGATAGATTTTGATCTTTCTTATGTAAAAAGCGGAGAAGAGGATTTAGAGGATAGTTTAATGGCAATTGCACCTCTTGTAGATGTAATAGGAATCAGAGGCCCCTCAACAATAGATATTAGACCAATTTCTAAGAAGATTAAGACTCCATTGGTAAATGCAATGATTGGGATGGAACATTCAATTGGAGCAATCTGGTATGCATACACTATTTGGAGAAAATTAAAGAGAATTGAGAACATAACTATTGGAATGTATGGGCTTACTGGTTACTCAAGGCCTTCATTTGCATTGTATAGGCTTCTTTCTAAATTAGGGGTTACGTTCATAGAAGATTCAATTATAGATAAGGCTGGCGCTCCAGCAAATATAATTGAGGAAGTAAAAAAGAATGGGGGTAAGTTTTCAAAAGGAAAATTTGGAGAGTTTGTAAAAAA
>CAYYPF010000138.1:0-3366 GCA_964473475.1 Microcaldota archaeon
TAAGAATCTCGACTAGCTCGTGAAGGCCTTTAGAAATAAGCTCTAAACTTTCTGAGACCTTTCCATATTTATGTTCCATTACATCAAAACGACCACGTGTATCGTTATGGAAGGTAGTAAGAGCACCTATTGTTTCATCCTGTTTTCCAAGCATTTGGTCTTGTTTATCTAACATTTTATCTTGTTTTTCCAGTGATTGGTATAATAATTTTCCTGCAAGGTCTAATCTTTCTCCAATCTCTTCAGTTCCTTCTCCTCTTAGTATTTTAAAATATTTGAATTCCTCTGTTGCTTCTTCTTCTTTAGTTTCTATGTTTAGAACATCTATTGGATATTTTTTTATATTGATTAACTCTAGAAATTTCTTAAGTTGCTTTTCCTCTCCTTCAGCTATAATCTCAACAGAAACTTCGTCTTCTAAATTTTTCACTGTTCCTTTTAATCCTAGTTCTCTGGCAATTTCACTAACAACATCTCTATAGCCAACTCTTTGCACTTTACCATTAACAGTTATTTTCAGACGGTTCATTGATTATATAAACGCAAGAGAATTTATAAGTATTTTGGTAGGAGTAAGCTAATTTTTATTATTATCGATTCTCCTGGTTTTTCTTCAACGGAATTTTCTCCAGCTGCTTTTGCAAGTTTGTAATTGAAAGCAATTGATTAGCAAGGAAATCGTTAACAAAGATTATATGGGATATCTGACCTTTATTGACAGTCTTTGTTAAAATATCAAATCTCTTAAAGTATTTTTTCCACATTTTTCTATTTTTATGTATCCCGGCAACTGTCATCATGCTCAATACCGCAACCTCATCATCTGGGTTTTCATTTATTACCTCATTAAATAGCCTTTCAGCAATTTTTACTCTACGAAAAATTGTCTCTTGATCATGCATTTCCAATTCATTTGCATCAGAAATCAATGTAACTGGATAAAGTATTGCAAGTGCTTTTATTAATGTGAATCTCCCCGCCCTGAAGGACGGGGCTTCTACGCTTAGAAAAACGCGGATAAATTCAATTGATTATTGGTGTTTTCCTCCTTTGGCTTCATGAACTCAGCAAACTGCTGCTCAGCGATGTAATCGTCAACAATTCCAGCAGTAACGTCGCTAATGCTTCTGATGAATTTACCAGGACTCCAGAAGCTTCCGTTGGGATATCTTAACCTGAAATTTGGGATTTTCCTGAAAATAAGATAGGAAGATCTACCCTTGAGATACATCATTGCCCTGCTTGGGCTCAAGTCAAACAGCAGGGCAACGTGGGCGTGAACGTGATCGGTTGCTACTGCTATCTTCTTGATGATTATCTTATGCTCTCCTGCTGCCTGTAGGATTGCACTTTCAACTTCCTTGTTTATGTGTTCTTTTCTCATGCATTCATACCTGTATTTTGGGCACCATTCAAAGTGGTATTCATTTAAACCAACACTGTGATTTTCTCTTACAAAGCTTACGCTATTCATGGGTATCAACTCCGTAGCGGTTCTCTCGTGGAGATTTGTGCCTGCCCTCTGGGCAGCGCGCCTGCTACAGAGTTCTTTTTATCTCAAAAAATAGAAATTGGGGGGTCAATTCATCTATGCGAGGGAGCAAAGCTCCCTGCATCCCTTGTTCGATGCGTCGAACAAGTGGACGGGCTGAAGCCCATGGGTTTCTTGACCCCTTCAGTTATTCAGCAGGCTAAGAGATTAGATTTTCACTGAGTTTATTAAATTAAGCTATAAACCCACGACTAATTGGATTGATATCTCCAATACTGCTGGATGGACTAAGCATACTCAAAGAAGCCATTTCTGCAGTTTTTTTATAATGTCTTATGTTTTTCCTAGTTGCTGGAAGACCCCATCTTTTCAGTAATTGTATTGTGACTTCTTTAATCGCTTTTTTATCTCGCATTCGTTTTTTTGACATCTCAACTAATTTTGCAAGTATGTCCCTATCAAAACTCAACGGATCTTCAATTAGTATTTTTTTAAGTATTTCTACATTAGACTGGGTAGTTACTCCTGCTCCAGAATCATGTTTCGTTGGGAAATAAATTTGAGCATATTGTTCTAGCAGACTAGTTCGTCCGCTTAAAGCATCGATACATAAATTTACAAGAACTGCTTTTTCAATTGGTTTTAACCTAGATCTTTGAATAGCAAGCAAAGGATCAAAATGATAGCGTATGTCTTTCAAACTCCTTTCCTTTAACGAATCTAAGTGAGGTCGAAACACAACGTGTTGTCTTCCTGTTGTTCTTGACCCGTCACGTTCTTCAGATGAACCAGCATAAGAACAAAAATCATAGTACCAACCAGGATTACTGCCCCGAATATTAGATACCTTTGACCTTAATGAAAATACACCTTGTATGATATAACTTATATTATCATCTGGATCTTGAGATATCGGATCCTTAACTTCCACAGCGCGCATCCCGGATTCATCAATAATTGGTGATCTAATCGTTCGATCAACCTTACCCAGATATTTATCTCTTGCTCTTCTATTACCTCTTATATTTTCAATAAGCGCCAGCCCAATTCTTACAACATCGTCTTTTTCAGATTTAGAAACATCTTTTAATAATTTTTCAGCCTCTTTTAAACCTGATTTGATTTCATCTTTTGACATCGTAGTTGAGACAACAATACGACTTAGCAAAGCAAATGCTTTTAGTAATTTTAAAGTACTATCCCCTCTTTTTGTTACTAAACCTCTATTGCAAAAGCTTATTGCTCCATCCCAGTCATATGAATGCATTCTTAAGAGTGCGAGTACAGAATATATTCGCGCAAAATATTCTATTTTGTCCATAAGAGTTCCAAAATGCTGCACATAATCTATAATCTTACTTCTATCATGAGAAACGCGCCACATTGTCTCTTCGAATTCTACGCTTGAAACACTTACTTGCAGAAGCCTTTCGAATAGAATGCGTGCTGTTTCAACATTTTGGGGTCCAGCATCTGCCAAATGCATATGGCCTTTAAAGAATAGAGCCTCAGAATTGAAACGATTTAGTTTTAAGGCTTCATCAAAAAATTTAATTATTGTGTTTTTATTTTGTTGGTATTGCATACCTAGCTTTTCAAGTAGTCTTCTTCCAAGTGTTGAATAATACTGGGATGTTAGATACTCTCTATCAACAGCACGAAGAGATAGGTGTATATCTTCTAACCGACCGGTTCGTTCACACAAAAGATAAATTTGAGAATATGGATTGCCTTCCCAATATTGAATTGATCTTTCAAATTTTTCTTTTGCTAACTGGTTATTCCCAGCATTGTGGCAATACACTCCGGAATTAGAATAAAATGCAGAAACAAGTTTCCTTTTATCTAGATACTTTACTTGGTCGAACTTATGA
>CAYYPF010000139.1:0-3347 GCA_964473475.1 Microcaldota archaeon
CAAGACCCCATAGTATTACCTAATTTATCCAAGTAATACCTATTATCAGGACCCCCTAGACCTCCAAGACCCCGAAGTATTACCTATCTTATATAAGCAATACCTATCAGGACTCTAGACCTCCAAGACCATTATTCTACATACATAACTGAGTAGTCTGCTCCATCTGAAGTTACCTTTACATCTCCTCCAGAATAAGTTTCAAATGGCTCAACATTCTTGAGCTGGAGCTTCATCAATGTGCTTCCTCTGGAATTTGTGTGGTCATAATAACTTCCGCTTATAATTCCGTATGCTGGGTCTATGACATCCAGGAACATCTGTAATTGGGTGTTTCCAGTTCCTGTTCCATGGTATGGAACCTGAATTACATCGCAAAGAAGTTCATTAGTTCCTTTCTTCACATTTACGTACGTGCCTATCATATTATACTGCGGACCTTGTCCCATATCTGAAGTAGTCATTAAGCAGAACTCTCCAAATGTAAACTTCATTACAATTGAACCTTCATCTACGCTTGCAAATGTACTTGTTGGGCTAAGAACAGAAATGTCCATTCCATTTCCATCTAAGGTTGTTCCTCTTGAAACTACTTTTTTCTCAATTCCTTTTTCATCAATAGTATTCACTAATGCAATCATCTGGTCTGATTCTTCCTGTCCATTGTACCAAAACTCTTCAACTGCAAACTCATCAAGTACCTCAAACTGTGCTCCGCAGTGGTCCATATCATCATTTGTACAAACAAGAACCTCAATATCATCTACTTTTCCTTTAAGATCATTAATTAAAATCTCTGAATTTACTGCTGGACCTCCATCTATGAGCATATCAAATTCTCCTTTCTTTATCAGGATTGCATCTCCATGTACTTCAGCTCCATATTCGTCATCTACGCTTACATGGAAGAAATATACTGCCAGTAAACTATTTGGGTCAGATTCATAGCCAGAGTTTTCTGTTGTTCCTCCATTATTTCCAGTTCCATCATCGTCTCCTCCGTTTCCACCATTCTCTGTTCCCCCATTACCTTGGTTGCCATTATCTTCAGTGACATTTACTACGATTTTTCCACCATCATCTGTTCCAGTATCTGTGTCTTCCTCTTCTTCCTTTGGCTCCACATTCAGATTTATACATCCAAAAAACAATACAAGAACTAAAAATATTCCAAGAATTTTTTTCATAAACATCCCCTCTTTTTTGACTCATCTTCAAATTGGGTTTTGTTTATTACCTATTTGAAGAGATGTAGACGATTTTCGGCTACACTGAGTTAATATATTTACTAAATTATTAATAGGAACACGAATTTGCTTCATAGAATCCCTTTCTCTTACAGTTACTGTTCCGTCCTCCTTTGTCTGATAGTCAACTGTAATATTGAATGGAACACCAATTTCATCAGTTCGTGCATATCTTCTTCCAATGCTTCCCTTTCCATCGAATATTGCATCTATTTCTGAATCAATAAGCATATTGAATATTTCTTTTGCATTCTCCCCAAGTCCATCTTTATTTACAAGCGGGAATACTGAAACCAAATAAGTGGCAATCTTAGAAGGAAGGCTTAGGTATATTCTTTCTTCTGTCCCTCTTTTCTCCTTTCTAAATGAATTATCCAGGATTGCAAAGAGTGTTCGGTCCACTCCAGCAGAAATTTCAAATACATGCGGAAGGAACTTTTCAGTGCTGCCTTCTTCAACTATACTCAAATCTTTCTTGCTTCCTTCTGAGTGGCCCTTAAGATCATATTCTCCCCTATAATTATTTGCAATAATTTCTACCCAGCCTAAACTAGTAAGAACCTCAAAATCCCAGGTTTCTAATGCGTAAAATGCCCGTGCTTCTGCACTTAAGCTCCTAAATCTCATTTTCTCAATTGGGAATCCATATTTTTCATAAAGTTGCTGAACTTTTGCTAAATAATATGCAACCAATTTTCCAGAAACAATCTTTTTCTCAACTAGTTCCTTACAGCTTATTTCCTCTTCCTTTTCTCTAATTTGAACGCGTATCTTATAATTTTCAACTTCTTCCCAATTTTCAATCTCATCTATTTTTTTCGGGTTGAAGAATATCTCCACTTCCATCTGCCTAAGTTCTCTTTCCCTAATTAATGAATTTCTAGGTGCAATCTCATTTCTAAAAGAAGCACCTACTTGTGCAATTCCAAGAGGAAGGCTCTTTCTCGCAACTTTCTGCACTCTTGAGAAGTTTAGGAAAATATTCTGGCAGGTTTCTGGCCTTAAATAGCATTCATGGTTTCCCATTGCTCCAATATCCGTACGAATCATCATGTTGAATTTTTTAGTTTCTGCAAAATCTTTTTTTCCGCACTTAGGGCATTTTATCCCGTGTTTTTTAATTAATTCATCAAATTTTTCAATTGGAAGGGATTCTGGAACATTCTCTTTTGCAACCTCTTCAACTATTTTATCTGCTCTATAAAAGGAATGGCAGTTTTTGCATTGGACAATTGGATCATTAAAGGATTCCAAATGCCCTGAGGCTTCAAAAACTGATCGCGGAAGAATCTGCGAGCCGTATATCTCTACAAATTCTTCTTTGAGCACAAGTTCTTTTCTCCAGAGCTCAACAATCTTTTGCCTAAGCCTTTCTCCAACTGGACCATACTCCCAGAATCCGCTTGGAGCTCCAGCATATATTTCAGCTGTAGGAAAATAGATTCCCCTCCTAAGGGCCAGATTGCTTATTTCCTCGTAATTCATAAAAATCTACTTTATTTCAGAATTATTTCTTCAAGGAAAGCTTTGGCGGGAATAATGGCGGAGACATATTCAATACTCTTGCGAGTAAAGTTCCGTTTGCACTTCCACTGTAGTTTATTGCAGATAAAAGTAATTCTGCGTATTCTTCTGGAACTTTTTTGCTCTTTTTCCACTCATCTTCAATCTTTTTTACAAGCTTTTTATCCTCTTTAGCATACATTATTCCTTTTATAATAAGCTCTCCAACTCCTTCAGGATAACTAGCAGTATAAACATACTCTACTTCTACTGTGTCCTCCTTGGTTTTTACATCCGTAAGACTTATGTTTATAGATAATCCTTTTGGATTTTCCTCCTTCATTTTCTTTCCTTCTACTGCGGTTATTTTTCCTCCTACTATCACTTAAATCACCTGTAATTCAATACTTACAAAGGTAATTAAAAACTTAACTTTTATCCTGAGCCGACTAAAAAAGTTCCAGAAGACAGCTCAAGCTATGTTCATTCATAGTGAATGAACAGCTAGTGACGCCAGAGAATGACGATTCATTCTCTGCGCACCAGAGAACGCCGTTCTCTGTGTCCCTAGAAACATATTGTTTCTATAGGATCCAT
>CAYYPF010000140.1:0-3329 GCA_964473475.1 Microcaldota archaeon
TTTTCCATAAATGCATAAAGACCTTCCAGATCTGAGTCTGTTAGTTTATGCTGATATTTTACCTCTATTGCCATAACATGAACGACGCTTCGTTCATGATGTGCCTTGAAAGTAGCGACTTTCAAGTGCGAGGGGGATTCCCCTAAAGCAATGATATCAACTTCTTTTTTCTTGTTATCCTGCCAGTAGAAAAGATCAAAACCAGCAGTTTTCAGAGTATTGTAAACTATGGCTTCTATCTTGTTTCCTTCTTTAGTTTCCTGCAATATATTGAATGCATGATCAGCTACATAAATTTTTTCATTCTTTTCCAAGCTTTTGACTTTACTTCCAGAGTAAAATGAACTTCTTGAGATTAAGAATGAGCTGTTAAGATAATCCATGTAGGATTTTACAGTTTCAAACTTTGTTTTTAAAGAACTGGATAGATTTGCATAATTAATGACATTACCAGATTCTTTTGCAAAGATATAAAAAAGACCTTCCAAAATGTCAGTTCGCTTAACATCAAAAATATTTACTATGTCCCGGTAGAATGTTAGATCGACCATGCTTTTTAGCAATGGTTTTTTTCTTTCTTCTGTTGCATCGTACAAAATTGGAAACCCACCTATTTTTGCATACTCTTCAAATAGGATGCTCAATTTTTCTCCTTCTATCGGGTATTTTGGATTCCATAAATCAACTTTTTCAACTTTCAAATGGTTATATGCGAGGAACTCTCTAAATACAAAAGGGTATATTTTATGAATAATTATTCTACCGACCAAACTTTCTCCGCTTCCCCTAAGGATATTCATGCTTGAAGAACCGGAAATAAAAAATTTCATTTTTAAGCTTTTGTCGTAATAGGATTTGATTTCCTCTCCCCATTCTCCTATTTTCTGTACTTCATCAAAAAACAGATAGATTTCAGTGTCAATCTCTTCAAATGTTTTTTTCAAAATATTGTGCGAGTAAAGTGTTAGCACTCTTCTAATCAGCTTTTCTTCTTTTTTGAATCCATCAAATGAAAAATAGAGAATATGTTTTGGATTGGTCTTGGATAAAAGCAGATGGCTGATTAATTGCTTCATAATGGTTGTTTTACCTACTGATCTTAGCCCAACTAAACCAACAACTTCTTTTTCTTTTAATTCTTTTTTGAGTAAAGGAAAGATATTACGCTCAATGACATGCGCTGGAAGTTCATTTTTTCCTGTTGCCCACCAGGTATTTTGGGCGATAAGCTCATTTAACAGTTCTTCATCATTCATAATTAGATATAGAATAAAGGGGTTTTTAAACATTCCAGTTGATGGAATACTTTTAATCAATATCATTCCAGTAACTGGAATGGAATACTGGGAAAACATACTTTCTAAAAATAAATAAAAGAAAAAAATCAGCCCTGACCTAATATCTGTTAGACAAAGCTCTGAATCCCTGGTATTGCGGAGGCGTGTCATCTATTACTTCAGCCAAAATTTTGCCTCTAAAATCCGATTTCGGAAGAACAGGTAGGAATTTTTCATCAACTCCTAATACGCGCAGGCGTGCAGTCTGTTCTTCTGGATTACCTCCAGAAAATATGCGCACTGTTTTACCTGTTTCTGCCTCTCGCCTCATTAACTTTAATATCTTCTCATCTACAACGTCGAACGGCTTATCTGCTTGTTCCCCGTACCACCACTCTCCAGCTTTAATAGAATGTATCAATGTGCCGTCCACATCCACGTACATTCCTTCAACCAAGTCCTTTGCTCCTTGGGCAATAGATAAGTTTTCAGCTGCTTCCTGTGCGTTGATTCCTGTAAGCGCGCTGATAAATTCTCCTGCAGTTTTGGCTGTGCAAAGCAGTTTCATCTTTTGCGCTTCACCAAGAAGTCTTATGAATACTGTGCTAGTAAGCGATTTTGGCCTGAATGGAAGTTGTTTACTGCAGTCCTGTATCGTATCTACGTTGAATTCTAAAACCGGGAACAAAATCCGAGGTACATTCCTCAATTCTGTTTCATTACCTTCGACAACGCGTCGAACCATTTCGTCAATCAATTTCTCTGCAGCCCCAAGAGTCTCAGGACGTAGTAGTGAATAATTGCCCTCTTTTTTGTATCTTTCAAAAAGATGACAAACAGTATGACACCATTGACCAAAGTCGTATCTTTCTAATCCGGAAAGTTTGTCTGCGATGGCTTCAAAAAGCGCGGGATTCGTTGATCCAAAAGCGTTCCGCATCTCATTTTCTGCATCCCTTAGGCTCGCTATCTTGGCAACTACGCCCTTTTCTTCTTCAGTTAGCTGCATTTTAGCTTGTTTTTGTATTGGCTCTGATGCCGGAAGCGTTAAGCCATGCATTGCCTTTCTATTTTCTCCAACTGTTTTTTCATTTCAAAAACTGGGTTTGATACCCCGCTGCTTGCAGCGACCAGTTTTTGAAAGTCATGACCGAATGAGGTATACCGCGCAGCTTGCTGCGGGGTCTCTTCGGTCATGTTGATTCATCATTTTTCTTGTCATGTTTTTCACCTCATTATTTTTTCTTTACTGATGCTAGTTGAATAAAAAAGAAAAAAGATTAGAAGGTTACCTCTCCGAAACCTCCTGCATTCCATCCAAAGGTTCCATCTCCTAAGTTTGGAGCATTTCCAAGTTCTAGAAGATCCATAGCTCCTCCAACCCTGAATTTATCAGCAGTTAATCCAAGCCTTAATCTCTGAAGAGTATAGTTGTTACCTACTTTTCCAAAGTTGGTTATGTTTTCTGCTCTCACTAGTAAACCAAAGACCGTACTGAATTTTGGATTATAAGCTAAAACTGTGAGATGTTCAATATCCTTGGCTTCTCCTAATCCAAAAGTAAGCAGAGTGTATAAGCTAAAATCTCCTGCCTTTCCAAAATATTGAAGACCTCCTCTTGGAGTTAATTGGCCTCCTGCAAGCTGACCCTCAACTACAAAATCCACTGGACCAAACATGTTTATGTATAAGTCCATTAGACCAAATGTATCTAGAGTTCCAGTATAATCTACTGAAGGCCTAAGCCTTCCGTAGAGTCCAACCTTTTCTGTAAGTTGTGCTGTTGCTTTAATGTCTAAAGTTGTTTTCTTATTTCCAGCCATTGCTTCTATGGAATCAGCTCTTGCAGTTCCTGGAACTAGCATAAGCCCAGCTGCTAAAACAGCTCCGCCAATAAACAACTTGGTTGCTGTTGCAATTTTTTTCCAAACTTTTGGTTCCTTAACTTTTGTTTCAACCTTCATTTTTGCTTCCATATTTTCCACCCCGTGTGTTACTTGATGGTATTATGTATACACTTGGTATATTTATTACGTTTTAGAGAAATTTGCA
>CAYYPF010000141.1:0-1753 GCA_964473475.1 Microcaldota archaeon
TCAAGACCGGAGATTTTAAGACCCATATTAAAGCTGTAAATAATTTCAAAGTAGGTATGTAGGTATTTACGGAGCTCTGCAAGTTTGGCCAGGTCTATATTACCTTTAATGATCATTCGGTTGATAAGCGATCTAAAAGCTGAGAGTTGATTTGTAAAATCACGGTCCATTAAAGCTAAAATCTCAGCGATGTCGTTATCATCTGCTAATTCTAACTGTTTAACCAGACGTATTATATGAATTAGATTTATCTCGAATAAATCAACAATAGAATCTAAAGGAGGATTTGATTTATTCAGCTTCTGGTGCCGGAGATTGTAAACTGCAAGCCCGATCTGTAATTTATGGAAATATGCAGCACTTTCTGGGGCCTTGAGGTTTTGCAAAAGCCAAGACCAGGAAAAGGTCTTGCTAATTGTATGGGAAAATGCTAGTATGGCTGAGATTTTTTGGATATCTGCATCTTCAATAGGAATGAGGGAGTACTTGAGATGATCACTGAAAGACTTTTGGTTGGACGGAGTAATTCCTTCTAAAAAAAGTTTAACTTTTGTGTCATTGAAGCTTTTGGCTTTTCTAACTGCTTCAGCTAAACGATGACGAGTATGGATCTCCGGGAGGATTAAGAGCCTACGAACAGGTTTATCTTTGTGTTCCATGATGTTATTGTGTGAATTTGGGATATATAATTAGGTGTAGTAAAAACTTTTACGACAACTTTAAATATTCTTATTTAGAAGAAATATCATGGAAGAGGTAAACAAAGAACTTCTTATAGAACTAGGACTTACGAAGAATGAAGTTGAGGTTTACTTAAAATTACTCATGAGTGGTTCTGTAACTGTAAACGTAATTGCAGAAAGGACCGCGTTGCATAGGCAAGCCTGTTATGATGCATTGGATCGGCTTTTGGAAAAGGGATTTGTGAATTTTGTATTAAAGGATAATAAGAAACATTTTCAGGCATTACCTCCTGAGCAGATGGTTACATATATTGAGGATATGAAAGGCAGAATCTCGGATATGGTTCCAGTACTGAATGCACTAGCTAAAAGAGCTGAGGAGAAAAGTTTTGTAGAGGTTTATAAGGGAAAAAATGCAAACAGAATGGTACTTAGGGATATTATTAATACGCTAAAAGAAAAGAAACAGGAAGTTTGCATCGTGGGTGTGGATGAGAATAAATTCTTCAAAAATGATAAGGCAGCAATAGATAAATATATACAAGACATGAGAAAATTTGGATTTAAAGAGAGATTAATTGCTGAGGAAGGAGCAAAAACATTTGTTTCTGGAGAGCAATCTGATTATAGATTACTTCCAAAAAAGTATTTCAATCCAAATCCAATGTTTATATATGGAGGCAAGGTTGTTTTTTTCATATGGGGAGACCCATTATATGTGATTATAATAAGAAATAGCAATGTCTCGGATTTGAATAAGAAGCAATTTGAGATGCTCTGGAAGATTGCAAAGAAAAGAAAGGGTTAGAAACATCTGTTAGAAAATAATATAAAGACAATTATGCATGAAATAGATTCTCTCAGTAGTTATCTGAGTTCGTTCGGGGTCATCACTCTGAAATCAAAAAAGATTTCATATCTGACCCCTCATGACATTCGGGGTCATGGTGTAACCAGGTAGCGTGGCTGAAAATCAGTTCTTTGATTTTTGTTTTAGAATTGATTTGCCGAAGCTCCAGATCTGCCGAAAGGCAAAAAAAGAGCCGCGAAACCAGCATGTCGGGGTTCAA
>CAYYPF010000141.1:1853-3325 GCA_964473475.1 Microcaldota archaeon
CAAATCCTCGTGACCCCATTTTTTCCTTAGTATTACTGAGATTACAAAGTCCTGTCCCATGAAAAAATGGGGGATATGAATGGAGCACCATTCATCCTGACCCCAAATTTTGTTTACAAAATTTGCGGGACTTAAGAACGAAAGTTCTTTTGACCCCAAATTTTACTTATATACGTTTCTCCTATGGCCAATAGTTAATATTTGAATTTCCTTCTTATGTTCATTGATATCTAATAGAACTCGATAATCTCCTACCCTTAGCTTCCAGCAATTGACGTCAGTAAGCTTATCTATAAAATGATGAGGGGCTAGCTCAATATCCTTGAGCTTTAGAATTACGCGTCTTGCAATCTCTGGAGATAATTTACTTAAGTCTTCTTTGGATTTTGGAGACCAAATAATCGAATAACTCATCTAAAGACCTAACTCATTAATCAATTCCTTAGTGCTAAGACCTTTGCCAGCTCTAATCTGGCTTCTTGCAGTTTCAAGATCTTTTTTTGTTTTCTCAGAGAGTTCTCCTTCTTTGGAGAGCTTTTCATATATTGCAATTAATTTGTTTATAATTTCCTCATAGCTTTCTCTGCTGTAATCACGAATTGAAGCGAGTTTATTTCTTGTTTCTTTATGAACTAAAATTGTTGTATATTCGGACATATATATCACATATATAGTAGTATATAGGAACATATATAAACTAGTCTCCAATAATCTTTACCAGTACTCGCTTATTTCTTTTTCCATCAAACTCGCAGTAGAATATTTGTTCCCAAGTTCCCAAATCTAATTTTCCATTCGTAATTGGCATAACCACTTGATGTCCGATTAACTGTCTCCAAATATGCGAAGCAGCATTATCTTCTCCAGTGTTATGTGCATATTCGTCTCGGTAAGGGACAAGCCTCTCAAGTGTTCTCTTAAAATCTTCGATTAATCCTTTTTCATTATCATTCACAATTACTGCAGCAGTTATGTGCATTGGATTAATCAAAACTAATCCTTCCTTTACTTTGGATTTTTCTATCTCACTCTCAATTTGGTCTGTAATTCTCACAAACTCAATCCTATTTTTTGTATTAAAATTCAAATATGCTGTATGTGTTTTCATAAAATCAACCCAATCTCTTTGGATAATAAGAGAACTTATAATCTCCTTTATTTAATGCAAACTCATAACCCAATACTGAACCCTCCTCCAAAAGGAGATAAAACAACCGGTAGGACAGATGAACTGTCCAGTAAATTAGTGCCTGCAGTGATACCGATTGAACAAAGACCAATAAGGCAGGCAAATCCATTGGCAGGGGATGGAATGACTAGCGATGCGACGAGGCTTACAGCAAGACCAGTGGTGGGATCAGATCTGGTCGTAGGCACTAGAAAATTGAAACCAATAAGACAAAAATAACGACTAATTAGCTTTCAATAATGTTTTTGCAGAACCACTAACTAATGCCATTGGTTCATCAGAA
>CAYYPF010000142.1:0-3246 GCA_964473475.1 Microcaldota archaeon
TATTGTTTCTTGTGGTTTCAAAGAAAAAGGTAAAGCTAATCTTGGTAAACTCGTTACTCCCTTCCAAAATTCTTGACCAATTATATAATCCTGTTCTTTAACATGTATTGATTCATTCCATCCTAAAACGTCTTTAGGTTTTATTTCTTCTTTCAATACCATAAAAATTAAGTTATTTATTCTTGCTGTCTCAGAGCCAGTATTAGTAATCATAAATTTTAGAATACCCCACTCAAAAGCATATTTATTTTTTATTAAATTAAATTTTATACCCTCACAATATTGAGTATCAACATCTAAATATGGACCAAACCTTTTCTTTCTATTCTTGATATAATCTCGAAACTTGTATATACCCATAATCAAAAAAATAATCAAATAGATTATATTCACAATTAATAACCAATTTTCGAAACTCATGTTTTGACTTAACACTTCACTTTATTTAAATCTTCTTAAAACCCAGCAATAACAGCATTTCCAATATTGGTTGCATGATCACTTATTCTTTCAAGATTACGTAATGTATCAACAAAGATTATGCCAGAGGTAGGATTGCAGATTTTCTTCTTTAATCTTTCTACATGGTTATATTCAAATTCCTTATCTTTTTTGTCAAAAGTAAATTCTTTTAGTGTATCTTATACTAAATGCCAACTTTTTTGTTGAAATATATGGTTGGAATAACAGAAAAACAGAAAGAGTTTTAATAAAGTAATTAACCCCCTTGATTATTAGGTAAAATTAATCAAAAACCCAAATAACTAATCCTAAAAGTTACCATAAAACATAATTAGCCCTGCGCGGATTATATACATTCTATATTGGAATACATTTTAGAAATAGGCTAAAAAAGTGAAGTTTATTCTGCGGTAACTATCCCATACTTATCAACCAAATTTTTCCATTTGTCATACTCATATTGAGGGATTACTGGTCCTGGAATCGCATTAATCCTATGCCATTCTTTAGCATCATCATATTCTTCTTTAACGCTATCAAATGAATTACCATCTGCGATTTTAATAATTTTTGGAGTTGAATCCAGTTTACCAGCTCCAACATAGTCCGCATTAGATTCAGTAATCATTAGTGCTGCTGCCGCCTCAATAAAACAATAACCACTATTTAAGTAATCATAAGTATCAGAGCATTTTATTCCAACAGCTTGATGTTCTTCTTCTTCAAATGTGAATAATGCAACTCCATACCCTAATTCTCTTAGGATGAAAACCATTAATTTAGATTTTTCACCACAGACTCCTTCATTATCATAGATAACATCATAAGGATACTTTTGTGTTAATGAAACAGTTAACCAAGCATAAGGAATTTGCTGGACTAAATTTATTGCAATTCTTGCTTGGTCATCTTTATTTGATGTTTTTTCCTCTATTTTTTCAACTAATGGTAAAAGTAATTTTTGCTGTTGTGGATTATCTAAAAAATTTAATTCAATTTCCCTATCAGTTGGACATTCTGGGTTACATACATAGGAAGATGAGTGTTGTGAATATAAATAATCTTTCATCCCTTTATATACTACAAAATCAATACTACCTTTTTTGCCTCTTAATATATAAGAAAAAGTCATATTCCTTGGGTCTATAATATATTTTGATTGACAAGAGTCTCCATAAGGTACTTCATCTGATGGACAACCACACTTAGATGATTTTTCAATAAGTTCTCCATCTTTACATAAAAATGGTTCCTCTGAAGAACATTCATCATAAACAGTTCCATCATCACAAGTTGGTAGGCATTCATTACCCCTCTTCAAATAATTTGATGGGCAACCACACTTTATGGCGTTAATGATTAATTTTCCCTCAAAACATTGTTTTTTTTCAGTAGCAGAACAATCTGGATGTAATGTTCCATCTTCACATTCGATTTTTTCTATACAATCTTCCTTATACAATCTTTCACCTTTAGGACAATCGCATTTAGTGGGGTTTCTAACTAGCCCGGACATAGAACAAAAATATGGCTTATCCATTGAACATTCATTTAATTTTGTTCCGTCACTACAAATCACTTCTTTTCCGATTAAATTGAAAACAAATAGTCTAATGAAGGGATGTTTAGGCTTTGTAATATTTTTTATAGTTTCCTTTGTGTATTCTACTCTTCTTTCTTTCAAAACAACTCCAGATGGACCCCTTTCACTTAACTCAATTTTAGTTGGTTCTAAAAGTAAGGTCTTATATTTTCTTTTAAAAATTCCCTCAATTTGATATACCTCTTGTGTAGTTCCTTTTTTTGGAAAGAGTTTTATGTAATCATAATCCATATTTATTAAATTAATAGTATTATTATAATCATCAGTAATACTTTCTACATATATGCCTGCTATTTCTGTACCTTCAATATATCTTTTTAGAAAACCTTTCAATTGTATATTCTCTCCTTCAATTTCAGATATATTCTCTAAATATTCTTTAAAGGATATTTCATTTGAAATGGTTTCATTGTAATATTCGGTCTTTACTGCCAACTTTTTTTCTATAACCTGTTCAGTTACATTAGAAAAGGCAAGCCAAAAAATCAAGATGATTAAGGTAATTAGAATTATTAAAATGAAAGGTCTTTTCTTAATCTTAATAACAAATGGTGATTTTTTAGGTTTTTCTTCTGATTTTGGAGGATTTTTAACTGGATTAGGAATAATTATTTCACCCTCTTCTGGTTCAGGTTGTACTTCTATTCCTTCTGGTTCAGGTTGTACTTCTATTCCTTCTGGTTCAGGTTGTACTTCTATTCTTACTTTTTTGATTCTTCTAATAGTACTTTTAAAATAACTAATTTCTTTTTTCCTTTTGTGTAGTTTAAATCTCTTATCTAATTCAGATAACAGTTTCCACATAATTGAGTTTGCTTTTTTATAAGTTCCAGGGTATCTTATTGTTAAAGTACCAACTATATTATACAATTCTCTTAAATGATGATAGAATTTGTTAATGTTTAATTTTTCTCCCATCAAGTCAAATAACTCTTTTCTCCAATCATCAAAAATTGCATAATTTAAAGAAGTCTGTCTCCTACGTGTGTATTCAATACCACCAATCCACGTAGAAGTAATACTACTTTTATCTCCAAAAGTATTTTTAAACTCAATTAAATATGTATTTAATATTGTTGTTACAAATTGGTGAGTCTTCATGTCTATTACATATATTTAATTGAAAATATAAAAACCTTGCCATATAAATCAAAATCTTTCAGAAAGCCCGTAGAAATGCC
>CAYYPF010000143.1:0-3198 GCA_964473475.1 Microcaldota archaeon
TCCATCATATAATTCTTCTTCACCATATTCATGGAATCCGTTTTCAATTAATATTTTTCTATATTCTTCTTCAGTATTTCCTGTGAATGCAGTTCCATTTGCAAGGAATCCGCCTAATGCTGCTGCTTTTCCTCCCAATGTTTCTAATAAATGTCCTGCAGTCATTCTGCTTGGAATTGCGTGTGGGTTTACAATAACATCAGGAACTACTCCGTTTGAAGTGAACGGCATATCTTCTTGTGGAAGAATCATGCCAATAACTCCTTTTTGTCCGTGTCTTGAAGCAAATTTGTCTCCAATTTCTGGAATTTTAACTCCTCTTATTCTTACTTTTATTAATCTGTTTCCGCTTGGACCTTCAGTTACTAATACTGAATCTACTCTTCCTTTTTCTCCTGGCTTTATTGCCAAGGAACTTTCTCTTTTCTTTTCTTCAATTGCTCCAAATACGGAAATTTCTTCTAAGAATCTTGGAGGTGATGTTTTTCCTACAAGAACTTCTTTTCCTTTAACATAACTTTCTGGGAAAATAATTGCATCATCACCCAAATGTTTGTATGCATCTTCTCCTCTGTATCCTACTACTTCTGGGTTTGGCAATTCAATCTTATCCTTTTGTCCACCTGGATAAACTCTTTCTTCTGTTTCATATGTTCTAAACATTACAACTCTTCCTAAACCTCTGTCTACTGAACTTTTATTCAGAACAATACCATCTGCCATGTTGTATCCGTGGGAAGTTGTTAATGCAACTACAAAATTTTGTCCTGCAGCTTTCTTTTTCATATTTAATATTTTATAAAAGTTAGTTTGTACTAAAGGTTGCTGTGGATAATACATGATATATGCTCTTGTATCATATCTTAAATTAAAATTAGATAAATATACACCCAAGGATTGTTTTGCCATTGAACAGGCCATTGTAATTCTTGGAGCAGAATTATGTTCTGGATATGGAAGAACAGAAACTGTTACTCCGAAAATAGATGATGGATCAAATTCCAAATGTGTGTGCTCTTCTGTAATTTCTTTTTCATTTAATGCAATGTATGCATTTTCTTCTTCTTGCGCATCCAAATATTCAACTACACCCATTTTAATTAAATGATCCCAGTCTAATGAACCATTTTTTACTCTTTTCATAATTTCTTGAGAAAGTCTGGACTTTCCATTCTCAATTACTACATAGGATTTTCTTATTCTTCCTCTATCAGTAATTAAAATAAGTTCATTCCTTTTTTCATCATAATAAATATTTATATTTGGATCAAGTTCATTTTGTCTTCTTTTTTCTTTTAATCTGGATGCTAATGCCTTTCCATCTTTGTGGTATCCAATGAATCTTCCATTCATATATAATGCAGTTCTATCAGTTGTCATAAATATCACTTCTCAAAATCAAATGATTTTAACAATTTCATTAGGTCTTCATCATTTACTTCTTCTGAGACCTGTGCAAGTATAGATAAATTCTTTACCAATGAACAGCTTGGACCTTCTGGAGTTTCTGAAGGGCATAAACGTCCATAGTGTGTTCCATGTAAATCTCTTGCCTTAAAGTGTGGATGTTTTTTACTCAACGGAGAAATTATTCTTCTTAAATGGGATAAGGATGAAAGGTAGCTTACTCTATCCAATAATTGAGATACACCTGTGTGTCCTCCTACCCAGTTTCCTGTTGCCATTGCATATCTTACTCTGTCTGCCATTGCATCCTGTCTTACTAAGGTGTGTACTTGGAGTCTTCTTCCTCTTGCATCTGCTCTTGAGGATTGGTAGACTAAATCTTTGATTAAGAATTGGAATGCATATCTGAATAATTCTTCCATTAAGTTTCCTGCCAGTTTTACTCTTTTATTTGAATAATGGTCCTTATCATTTGGAGCAACTCTTCTGTTTGCAACATTTATTGCTCTTTCAACCATTCGAATAATATAGTTTGCCTTGTCCATTCTTTTTTCAGGAGAAGTAGAGATATGGGGAAGAAGATAATTGTCGATTAAATTTTCCATTCTTGACAATCTAAATTCTTGAGGCTGTCCTGGAGAAAGTTTTTTGCTCAACATTTCAACTGCTTCTGCCCTGCTTTTGGATTTTTCAACTTCTAAATTCAAAAGAATATCATTTTGAACAAATCTTCTGTCTTTAAATGATTCTAGAATTTTTATATCTGTACTCAACCCTAATACTCTTAACATCTGAATTAATGGAATTCCTGGAGGTGAAGATGGAAATTCTACTGTAATTAATCCTTCTTTATTTCTTGTAATTACACATCTTGCTCTGAATCCTTGTCTGGTTGAGAATACTTTGGAAACTGTTCCTGTTCTTTCGTCTGTGGTTATTATTTTATTCGGAACTAAATCTTCAACACTTACTAATACTCTTTCACTTCCATTGATTATGAAATATCCTCCTGGATCATCCGGATCTTCTCCGTTTTCAATTAATTCTTCAGAACTCATCTTGGATAAATAACATAATTTGGATCTTACCATTACTGGAATTTCACCAATAAAAGCATCAGAATAAACTGGTCTTTCTACACCATTAAATACTGGAACGATTTCTAGGAAAACTGGTGATGCATAAGTTAAATTTCTTAATCTTGCTTCTAGAGGAGTAATTGATCTGTATCCACCTCTTACTTCATAATGTCTTGGCTGTTCTACTCTTACTTTTCCTAATTTTAACTCGAAACCTTCAACATTAGTCTGAACTGTTCTGATTCTTTCAATAATTCTCTGCATTCCGATCTCAACAAACTTATTATAAGAAACTAGTTGTTGTCTAACCAAACTATTATTTTTATAGTACGCATTCATAAGCTCATATTGCATAATAGGTTCCCCCCTAATCTATTCTACTAAACGGTAATATGTACACTTTGCAGTTGGCTCTTTTCTCTCGATTTTTATTACGTCTCCAGGCTCTGCTTTTAAAGCTAAAGCTTCAGGATCATTATGGTTAATAAGTGGAAGCATATTCTCTGTTATATTAAGCTTACTGAGTATGTTCTTTTTCTGAGTTTCGGAGAGTATCTCCATATCCGGTACAAGCTCGTGAGCAAGTACGCTAAATTTTTCTGAGTTTTTCTTTTTTACCAATAAACCACCGGCTAACCGTTAGCAAGAGTAAATAGTTTGAAATAAAAGAGATTATAAATATATCTAATATTTATTAGGAAAATATATATAA
>CAYYPF010000144.1:0-3198 GCA_964473475.1 Microcaldota archaeon
TAATTTCTTCCATAATATTCAAAACAGAATTAATCTCCTTCTTTTTCTCCTTTTCTTCTTCATGTGTAGAAAAGAATGCTATTAATATACAGGAATCAAGATAGATTCGCATTTTTATCTCCGAGAATAGAATCTTACCGTTTTTCTTTTCCTTACTATTTTTGTAGCAGGAAATGAAACATATGTTCCATCACTTCTTACAAACCTGACCCTAGTCGGTTTTGCAACGGTTTTGACAGCACTAAACTTAACTAATCTTCTTCGTGCCATTTTCATCTCCCCACACTTCAGCAATCTTATTTTTAATCTTCTTTTCAAAGATTTCAATAAGTTTTTTATTAGAATCTACTAACTTCTGTTCTTCTTCAATTTGAGCAACGATTTGCTTTTGGATTGAAAGTGGTGGAAGAGGTGTTTTTATTTGTTTTAAAATAGATATATTTAATCCACTCCTTTGATCATCTCCAGTGATATTTCTAATTTCTTGATACCTACTTTTTAATTCAAAGTATAAAAATTCAGGCATCAATACTTTCAAGTCTTTTGGATTAATTGAAACAATAGATTGATTGCATGTAGCTTTTGTTCGAAGAAGAGCTACAGTTCCTCTTGTTTTTCCTTGACCGTTTAATGCGATTAAAACTGAATTAATAGGTAAAAATTTAGTATTTGAACTCTCTAATCCTTTTTGAGTAATTCTACCTTCACAATCATAAATTTCTTCTTTATGAATATCACCAGATACAATCCATTTTATATCTCCACCATAATATTCTTTAATTGTGGATGTAGGTGTTCCGCCAGTCATAAAATCACACAAAGTATTTAATTCTTTAATCTCCCATTCTTTTTCTATTTTAAAACGCGGCTTGTAGCTCTCAATAACCTGCTTTGCACCATTAACTATATTCTGATAAGATTCAAGTTCAGAAACTATTTTTTCTTGAACTTCTAGAGGTGGCAGAGGGATTTTTATAGCTGTCAAATCTGATGGATAAACATGCTTAATAGTAACCCCCTTTTGTAATTTGTATATTTCCTCTTGTTTTGCTTTTAGGACATAATAGACATATTTCGTTAAGTTTACACTTTCATCAAGAGATTTAATTGTAGAACAATCATTAGCAAAGATAGGAATATCAAAATAATTAATAAATCCCGCATTACCCGAACCACTCACAGTAATTATTTTTGCGTCCCTATTGCTTTTGTTGTGATAGTATGATGGTTTTTCTCCACCAGAGATAACCGGAACTTTTCCAATTATTGCTTTTTCTTTAGTTATTAAATCCCCTTTTTTTACTTCACAAATATCTTTCAACTCTACCAAATCCCACATTCCAGAATAAACACTTTCTTTTATGTACCTGTCTGCGGTTAGATTGTAATCATCATTAATCTCTTTCTTGTCAAGAATCGAAGCATGTCTCTTTTCTAAGTCCGTTAATTCATAATCCTTACCTTTTCTTATTCCGTTTTGGAATTTCTGAATAATCTCAAAAGCTAGAGGCAAATCATTTTCTTTTACTTCGCGCCTCTGTGCACCCAAACCAAAACCATCATTAGTTATTTTAACAAACAATATTTTTCCACTTTTCTTAACTAAATTCTTATCCATCAATAAGATTGAAGTCTTGACTCCTGAATATGGATTAAATACGCCAGCAGGCAGGGAAACAATAGCATAAAGAGAATGCTCTAAAAGCATTTTTCGCAATGATTTGTAAGCAGTAGCAGACTGGAAGATTATTCCTTCTGGAACAATGATTCCTGCTCTACCATTTGGGTTTAAATGCTCTGCAATATAATCAACAAATAGAACTTCTGAACGATTTGCTTGTATTGAAAATCTTTTATGTGGTCTTATGCCTCCTTTAGGTGTCATAAATGGCGGATTTGCCATAATAATATCATAAACTTCGTTCCATCTTTCCTCAGAGGTCAAAGTATCATATTCATAAATGTGCGGATTCTGAAAGCCATGTAAATAAAGATTCACAAGAGATAATCTAACCATATCGGGAGAAATATCATAACCCATGAAATTCTCAACCAATCTTTTTCTTTCATCAGGAGTTAATTTAATTCTACCATCTTTATCCTTGTATTTGTTCAAAATGTGTTTATATGCGGAAATCAAGAATCCTGCACTCCCACAAGCAGGGTCTAAAATAGTCTCGTTTTTGTCAGGGTCAATTACTTTGACAATAAAATCAATAATATGTCTTGGCGTTCTGAATTGTCCAGCTTCGCCTTGAGAACCCATAACAGAAAGCAAGTATTCAAAAGCATCTCCTAGCTTTTCAGAATGATCATAGCGAAAATCATTTATGACTTTGAGGAAACTCTTTAATGTTTCAGGGTCTCTGTAAGGAAGATAAGCATTTTTGAAAATGTCTCTAAACAATTGAGGAATATTTGGGTTTTGGCTCATTCGTGTTATAGCTTCGCTGTAAAGTCCAAACATCTCATGCCCACTAATACGAGAGTCAAAAATCTTGCTCCATGAGTATTTTGAATATTCTCCTGTAAAAAATCTTGCTTTTCCTCCTAACTCTTCAGATTCTTTATCCATGTCATCCATAAATTTGTAAATTAAAGCGATTGTAATCTGCTCAACTTGTGATTTAGGGTCTGGAAGTTTTCCAACCAGAATATCTCTTGCTGTATCAATTCTTCTTTTTGTCTCTGAATCTAACATTTTAAAACCTCACACAAAAGCATTTAGTGAAACATAATCTTTAATATAATCTATTGCAGGTATTAGCCACCCATCAAGTTCTCTTAAATCACTCATACTGAATCTAGGATTTGTTGCTAGTCTAGAATACTCTTTTTTCTCCATGATTTCTCTAATTTCCATATCGGGGATATATGCCTTAATAAAATTTCTAATGGCATGAACATATTTAGCTTCTGGTTTAGATATGGAAATGAATTTCTCTATTTCTTCTTCTAATAATTCATCTTTGTTTTTGAATTTTTTAATTCTGCCAAAAATCTTATCCAATATCTCTCTTAAACCAATTCTTCTATCTAATTTTAGTGCTTTTCTCAGCTTTTCTAGATTAAAGAAATCTTCTGGCTTATCAAAAAGCTCTTTTTTGATGAATTCTTCTGCTTCTTCAACATTTCCAGATTCAAATTTCTTTTTAATTTCTTTATTCGCTTTAACTTCTTGTTCAAATCTATCAAATA
>CAYYPF010000145.1:0-3197 GCA_964473475.1 Microcaldota archaeon
ATCATCGCAATTGAAAACCAAAAACTATGAGCAAAGAAATTTTACAGGATATTATCGATAATTTTGCGCCAGATAAATTCAGTCGATTTTTCCGCGATAAAAACAGATCATTTGCACCTCGCCAAGAAGACGTCCAACATTATGACGATGAAAATTTTAGGAATGGATTAAAACTGGGCGAGGTCAAGTTTTCGGATACAGAAAAACTTATTGCATGTACTTTTCAGGTTAAGCAATCGCTCTCTGAACGAAGCGGCAAAAAAGCGCAGTATGAAAAAGGCAAAAAGATACTCAAAGATACGCAGTCCGATGTGGGTATTTTTATATTTTATGACCAAACCGGAAATTTCAGGTTTTCGCTTATATATCCGGAAACTATCGGCAACCGGCGCCAATGGAGCAGTTTTAGGCGGTTTACCTATTTCGTAAGCCGCGAATTTACCAATAAGACCTTTCTCCAGCGTATCGGCGACAATGAATTCTCTTCGATAGAAAAAATCAAAGACGCTTTTTCTGTCGAAAAAGTCACCAAGGAATTTTACCTTGAATATCGTAAGCTTTTCGAGAGCCTTGTTAAAGTTCTTTCATCAAATCATACCTTCATAAATGAAGCCGCAAAAAATGACATCAATACGGAGAACTTCGCTAAGAAGCTTCTCGGTCAGATTGTCTTTATTTATTTCATTCAGAAAAAAGGCTGGATGGGCGTCCCGGCTGGACAAAACTGGGGAGCAGGAGACAAAAACTTCTTGATAAATCAATTTAAAGAAGCGATTGCTAAAAAATCGAATTTCTTCAACGATTATCTTGAATCACTATTTTATGGAACGCTAAACAATCCCCGCAGAAATTCGGCAGACCCGAGTTTCTCCAAAAAATTTAATTGTCGTATTCCATTCTTAAACGGCGGCTTGTTTGAAGCTGAATACAATTGGAAAAATAGCTTCATATATCTCGATAACAATATCTTCAGCAATATTTTTGGTGTGTTTGAAAGGTTTAACTTTACAGTTGAAGAAGAAAGCCCTGACGACAAAGAAATCGCCGTTGACCCGGAAATGCTCGGCAAGGTTTTTGAAAACCTGCTTCCTGAAAACTTGCGCAAGGGAACAGGCACTCATTATACACCTCGCGAAATTGTTTATTATATGTGCCAAGAAAGCTTGGTCAATTATCTTGATTCCAATTCAAAGCTGAGTAAAAATAAGGTAGAAAAATGCGTCAAATCGCCTAAAGAAGGCGACAAGATTATTTCCGACAAAGAGGCGATTGAGATTGATAATTTATTAGAAAACATGAAGATATGCGATCCTGCTTGTGGTTCAGGGGCGTTTCTGGTTGGCATGCTTAACGAGATCGTCCGCCTTCGACTATTATTACGAGTTTTATATCCCAATAAGCTTTCCAATAAATCCGAATACCAGCTTAAAAAAGATACCATTCATAACTGCATTTATGGCGTAGATATTGACCCCGGTGCAATCGAAATCGCGAAGTTAAGATTATGGCTGGCGCTTGTTGTTGATTATGAAATAAGAGATATTGAGCCATTGCCGAACTTAGACTATCGGTTGATGTGCGGAAATTCTCTGCTTGAGGAATTCGAGGGAGTCAGATTTTATAACGGTGATGACGAAAAGCAGGATATTGAACTGTTTAAAGACACCAAAAAACAAGAAAAGATAGCCGAATTAAAAAAGAAGGTTGAGGAATATTTTGACATTCATGATGACGAGGAAAAACGAAGCAAGCGGAAAGAAATTAACGATATTAAAGATTGGCTAATAAAGACTGCCTTAGAGAAGCGCAAAAAAGAGCTCGCCAGCCATAGAAAATCTGAAGAAGCCAATCTCAATATGTTTGATGAAGAAAACCGTAAGAAATATTTCTCTAATTGGGGAACTAAATTTCTTGCCGAAGGAAAAATTAACGAGGTCATAAGAAACCTTCACGATCCCAGAAAGGCCAAGCCGTTTTTCATTTGGAAACTTGAGTTTATCGATGTATTTGAGGATAAAGGTGGGTTTGATGTAATTATTGCTAACCCGCCATATGTTGATTCAGAAACAATGTCGAATGATGATCAGAATCAGCGTCCATTATATTCATTAATATATGAGTCGGCTCAAGGGAATTGGGATCTATTTGTTGTCTTTATAGAGAAGGGAACGCTGTTACTTTGCAATAAAGGGATTATAACCTACATAGTTCCGAATAAATTAATCTCAGCGAGGTATGCAGTAACTTTGCGAAATATTTTACTGCATAAAAAAGTGATAGAGTTAAGGGATTTTTCCAAAGTAGATGTTTTTAAGGATGTTAATGTTTATCCGATTATCTTCATTGTTCAAAATATTACCGAGAGAGATCCAGTTACAATGTCCTATATGAGCGGATTAAACACGGTTGATAGACAGAATGTAATTCCCGCTGACGTGTTTTATAATAGCACGGATTGGGCGCGATATTTTTCTGGCAAAGGAGAATTGGATATACTTCTAAAATTATCGAAGTTCCCACCATTAAATAAATACTGTGCAGAAATCTGTTCTGCCGCAACCGTAAGCGAAGCATATGAGATAAAAAAGCATGTTCGTGAACTTGATGCTAAGGTTAAGCAAAAATATAAAATTCTGGTGAACACTGGAACGATTGATCGATATTTGATGCTTTGGGGCAGGCGAAAAACTCAATACATCAAGGCACCTTTTTTGAAGCCTGTAATATTTGAGCATGATTTATCTTCTGTTAGTCTGAAACGTTTAGATCAATCAAAGTCTCAGAAGATTATAATTGGCGGTATGACAAAAGAATTGGAATGTGCTTATGATGAAGGTGAAGTTTTGGCAGGGAAATCTACCACAATAATACTTAATACTTCGCAGAATAGACTTCCATTGAAAGTGGTTTTAGCACTTCTTAATAGTTCCACAGTTTCATTTTGGTATAAGCGCTACTTTAGCTCGTTGTCTTTGGCAGGTGGATATCTGCGAATTAGTAATAACGAAATTAGGCAAATACCAATTCCTGAGATGCGCAAATCATCGATTGATGAGTTACTTTCCTTGACGGACAAGACACTCGCTTTGACAACAACTGAGAGCTATTTTGATAGCCCAGCAAAGCAGGCCAAAGTTAAAGAATATGAGCGCGAAATTGACCAGATGGTCTATAAGCTCTACGGCCTGACAAAAGAA
>CAYYPF010000146.1:0-3191 GCA_964473475.1 Microcaldota archaeon
CCATAATCCTTACAGAGAGAGAAAAATTCAAGGATGCATTTGAGAAATGGAAGGAGGTTTTGAATAAGATTTGAAGATGCGGATATGTAAGAGGCAAAGGATATGGAAATAGAGCTTATTGGTGATTAGTATAACTGACCCGGAACTGACCCCTCTCCCCCTACTTTTCTTTTTAAATCTTATTCATATAGACTGTTTAAGTGAGAATAGAAAGGTGGTTAGGAAATGAGTAAAAAGCACATCACAGAAGTTCACGCATATGTGTACATACTCAAGGAGTTAATAGAAAAAAAAGGTTGGGGTAAATCTGAAGTTTATACCCAAAATGAATGTCATAAAATTAGGCCAATCGCTGATGCATTTGGTGCTAAAAAACCAGAAAATACAGTACAAATAAACGAGAAAACATACTACGTGATAGAATCTAAAAGCGAGAGAAAAAACGTAAGTTTAGCACTAGATGAAGCCAGAGATTATTATGCTGAACGACTTAATAACGATGGTAAAGTAAAAGCACTATTTGTTACTGGAATCGCCGGGAATAATGAGGAAGGGTATATATCAAAAAGTCAATTCTACAAAAATGGTAAATGGGAAAACATTACTGAAAATGAAATTGAAATTACAAGTTTGTTATCCAAACAACAAGTAGTAAATATCTTAAATAATAATGACCCGCATATCAAAGACGTTGAAATAAGTGAGGATGAATTTTTACAAACAGCACAAAAAATAAACGAGATTTTACATGAAAATTCAATAAATAAAGATTATCGCGCAAGATTTATCTCAGCTATATTGCTAGCCATGTCCGATGGAAAAGAAATAGATTTAACCCAAAATTGTGATGTTCTTATTGATAACATAAATTCAAGAGTAAAACATATTCTCAAACATCACAACAAACTGAACTTTTCTAATTTTATAAAAATAGATGAGCCTTCCAGTCCAGATAATCATACGAAAATAAAAGAAGCGATAAAGAATACGTATCAAGAATTACTTAATCTTAATATATTATCAGCCATGAATTCTGGGAAAGATGTTCTTGGAAAGTTTTATGAAGTATTTTTGAAGTATGGAAATGGTGCCAAGGATATAGGAATTGTATTGACGCCTAGGCATATAACTAGATTTGCCTCAGAAGTTCTCGATATAAATTACAAAGATATGGTTCTTGACCCTGCTTGTGGAACTGGAGGTTTTCTTGTTTCTGCTTTTGATGAAGTAAGGAAAAAAACAGAAAATAAAGATGATTTCGAAAATTTCAGATTGAATGGTCTATATGGTATTGAATTGCAGGATAGTATTATCTCACTTGCAATAGTAAATATGATTTTCAGAGGCGATGGAAAAAATAACATGATTGAGGGAAATTGCTTCAAGAAATGGCTTAACGCAAAGACAGATGACAAAACATATCATGCAGAATATTTATCAGAAGATCAAGAAAAGAGAATCCAACCGATAACCAAAGTGATGATGAACCCTCCTTTTGCTTTGAAAACAGGAGATGAAAAGGAGTATAAATTTATTGAACACGCATTAAAACAAATGGATAATGGAGGAGAACTGTTTGCAGTTCTACCCATCTCTGTTTTAGTAGAAAAAGCAACAAGAGAATGGAGAAAAGATGTTTTATTGAAAAATAACCGCCTTTTAGCTGTCGTTACTTTTCCTGAGGATTTGTTTTATCCTATAAGTGTCGGAACTATCGGATTGTTTGTCAAAAAAGGCATTCCACATAACTTTGAGAAAGATTATGTCTATTTTGTAAGATGTATTCAAGATGGTTTCGCCAAGAAAAAAGGGATTAGAAAAGAGAACAAAAAAGAGAACAAAAAAGTAAGAAATATGCTTAATGAAATTAAGGAAGAATTGAAAATATTTATCAAGAATCCAAAATCTGATATTACTAGTATACCAGAGTTCAAAAAAGTATGTAAATTGAACCCAAGGGATAAAGACTGTGAGCTAGTTCCAGAGGCATATCTTGATGATAGGATTCCCTCAGAAGAAGAAATACAAGAAGGCATTGAGCAGATGATACGAGAATCTCTAGCATTTAAGATAAAATATCACCGTAAATTGAGGGAGATAGAATGATAACAACAGTAGGTGCTTTGTTTGACATAATTTATGGTCAGAAAGAATATCATAACAAAGAATGGTTAGAAGGAACAGAAGGAAAGAACCTTCTAATTTCTTCTAAAGGAGTAGATAATGGGGCTTATGGGTTCTTTGATATTCAAAATAAATACAAAGCACCAATAATTACAGTACAGGGTTATGGTACAATAGGGCACGCTTTTGTTCAGGAATATAATTGTAGCGTTGATGACCATATGCTAATTTTGATTCCAAAACAAAAGATGAGTTTAGAAGAACTCTATCAAGTAGCTTATCAGATAAGATTAACCAAATGGAAATATAGATACGGAAGGGGGATAACGAAAACTAGGTTAGAACCACTAAAAATAAAAATAATCAAAAGCAGAATCGATTACAATGATTTTTCAAAGAAGATAATGCCAAAAGAAGTAAAGGTAATGAAAATTAAAAGACCGAGAAGGATAAAATTAGTCAAACTCACAGATTTGTGTGATATAAAAAGAGAATATTACCCCTATCTAAATGAGATAGATAGAACTTCTGAAAAATATCCGTATATTACAACTACAGAATATGACAATGGCGTAGCGATATTTTGTAATGAAGAACCAATTTTTAAGAAAGGAAGTTTAACTGTTTCATTAGACGGAAGTTGTGGGATTACATTCTATCAATTTAGCAATTTTATCGCTGGGGAGAAAACAGCGGTACTAACTATAAAAGATGGCAATAACCCGCTTTTATTGATGTATATCGGTATGGTCATACGACTAAAATCTTGGAAATATCACTATGGAAGAAAGTTATCTATCGGTCGTCTAAGTGAAATTCAAATTCCAATACCTATAAATGATAATGGAAAATATGATTTAGATTATCTAACATCTATTTTTATGAATTCTTACGGTTTCAAAGAGCTTGAAAAAGCACTTTAGGTGCAACTTTCAGACTTTATAATTACCTTTTATTTTTATCGTAGCATAACTAAATTATGAATCAGAAAGAAGAGATAATCTCCACAGTTATCCTTAATCATTTTCGTTTGGAAAACAAATTGGAGTGTTTGTTAATGAGTAAAT
>CAYYPF010000147.1:0-3190 GCA_964473475.1 Microcaldota archaeon
AAACTAAGAGTTTCCCATGAAGAACTAGACGAGGCAGTTAAACTAGGAATAGATTGGGCAATTGAAAAAGGATATGGAAGAAAAGAGGATAAGCCAAGAACTGAGGAATATGGAAGAATGGAAGGAGCTGATCCTTCTGCAGTAACTCCAACTGCAAAGAAAAGAGGAAAATCCCAATTTGGAACCTTAGGTGCAGGAAACCATTTCTTAGAAATTCAACTTGTAGAAAAAATATTTGATCCAGTAACTGCCAAGGCATTTGGATTGGAAGAAGGAAAAGTAACTGTAATGATCCACTGTGGTTCAAGAGGGTATGGCCATCAAATTTGTACAGATATAATTCCAACTCTTTTAGATCTTGCAAAAAAACAAAACCTCTGGCTTCCAGATAAGGAATTAGTTTATGCTCCAATACAAAGCCCAGAAGGACAGAAATACCTAAAGGGAATGAAATGTGCAGTTAATTATGCATTCATAAACAGGCATGTAATTATGCACTGGACTAGAGAAACATTTGATCAGGTATTTGGCCCAGGAACAAGCGATCATATGCACTTGCTCTATGATGTTGCACACAATATTGCTAAATTTGAGAAACATAAAGTTAATGGAAAAGACCAGGAACTTTTAGTTCATAGGAAAGGAGCAACTAGAGCATTCCCAGCAGGAAGAGAAGAGTTGCCTCAGGAATACCGCTCAATTGGCCAGCCAGTTTTAATTCCCGGTTCAATGGGAACTTCTAGTTATGTTTTAGTTGGCCAGCCTAAGGGATTGGAAATTTCATGGGCAAGTTCATGCCATGGGGCAGGAAGGGCAATGAGCAGGAGAGATGCAATCCGTTCATTTAAAGGAGATAAATTGAAAAGTGAATTATGGGATCAGCAAAAAATCTATGTTCGTGCAACTAACCCAAAAGTAATTGCAGAAGAAGCTCCAGGTGCGTACAAGAATGTAGATGATGTAGTTGATTCAGTTGCAAAAGCAGGAATAAGTAAAATTGTTGCAAAATTAAGGCCAATTGGGGTTGTGAAAGGATGAATCTAGTAGAGCCAAATACTACTCCGCGTTCTCCAAAGTTTATGATATACTTACCCTTAACGATGCTTCTGGTTCTTTTCTTTGTTTCTTATACATTATCTAATAGTGAGTTTGTAACTGATTCGATTACTATTGATCAAGTACTTAGCAATGAAGGAGAATATAGTTTTTATTTTAATATATCTCTTCTTTTGATAGTACTCTCTATTGCCGATTTCTTCTTATTATCTAGAGTAATAGAAGAATCAATACAGAGCAAGAATATTACTTTAATTCCAATTGTTATGACAGAACTTCCACTTGTTTTTGGTTTTATACTGGTCTATATTACAAAAAATCTAGAATTATTTTATCCATTTGTTATAATATTTTTCATTTTCTATTTATATATGTATAAAAAAATTAGTCATCTATCTTGATTCAGTTTATCCAATTCTTCTTTTACAAGCCTAACCACGGTATTTAGCATTTCTTGTATTATTCCATTTCCTCCGCAACCAGCTGCCTTTGAATGTCCTCCTCCACTCCCGCCATAACTCTGCCCAGTCCTAACCATTATTGCAGCACCATCTACAGGAACTTCATCATTTATCCGTATTGAGATTCGCTGCCCTTCCCCATTTTCACTTCCAACAATTGAAACATGATGATCGTTCCAAAGTTCTTCAACTATTCTTCTTTGAACAATTCGATCACTTAAAACAGTTGCAATTCTAAGTTCTCTATGCCTAAATATTTCCACTGTACTCCTTGCCTGAAGTATGAACCTTAATTCTTCTTCAGTAGGCAATGGATCAATTAATCTGGAAAGTTCCATATTCCCAATATCTCCTATTTCAAGTAGTTCTGAAAATACTGGGAAAATACTCGGATTTCTTAGAATTCCTAATTTTAGTGTATCTGAATAAATTCCAGCAGCAAGTGCCCTTGCCATTTCTTTTTCCATTTTCTTCATACCTAAAAGTTCTGCAATTATTCTTGCAGTTGCCTCTGCTTCTGGGATAACTATTTCACTTTTAGCCTTTATTCCATCTGAGTTCCCATGGTGGTCTATAACTAAAATAATATCCCATTCATTAATTGAGGGGGGAAACATATTCGGAGAACGATTATCTAGAAGAACTAATCCGTCAAATTCTCTTGGATTTAAAGTTGAAAATGGAGTAAATTCAAAACCTAATTTTTTTAGACCATTAGAAACACTTGATTCCATTGGTGGCTGTAAGGCAAATGTCCATCCAAATGCCCTTGCAAATACTGCTGCAGAAGTTGCTCCATCCCAATCTGGAAGATTATGAGGTAATACTGCTATTCTTCCACCTTTGTATTTTCTAAGAATCCTCTTGAGTATCTGTCTATGGGCATATTTAACTAGACTATTAGTTGCATGTCTTTCTTTCATAACTACGCTCTCCTCTTTCCCTTCCTTGTAGGCTGTATTGGTTCTTCAGTTCTTTCCAATGCTCCCACTGGCCTTCCAAATTGTGAAACCCTACGTTCATTAGCTCTTAGTTTATTTCCTAATTCTTGAGTAATACTCGTAATTCTTTGTTCATACTCTCCATCTGCTAGGTGAGTAATTACCCTTTTTTTATCCAGATCTTTAAGTCTAGAAATACATTTTTTTATGAATTCCTTATCCTCTCCATATTCAAATCCTTTTTGATCTTTTGCCTTTTCATCCCTTACTCTTAATGCATAAATTAATCTTGTGATAATAAATCCTTCCTCTTTGAAAGCATAAATTTCCCGTATAAGTACATCAAAAGATTTCTCTCTTTCTTCAGGAGTTGAAAAAATAGTATCTTTATTGCAAAAATAATGCACTAAATGTATAACTTTTATTCCTAAATTAGTTTTTTCTTTTTCTCCTTTAACTTCTTTACTGTCTAAAATACAATTTTCTAATTCTATACATGCTTCCTGGGTTTTGTGTTCTGAACCGATTTCTGTATTTTGCAATAATAATATAGTTGTTTCAATATTCCTTCCGCGCATACACTTCATTTATCCAAAAGTGTTTAAAAATGCGCCGATATAGATTAGTTTAGCTTTATTTTTATTTAGTACTCTTTAATAATATTTTATATCCTGGAGTCCATTCATCTGTTCTTAACAATACAGTATCTATTGACCGGATAATATTTGGAAA
>CAYYPF010000148.1:0-3163 GCA_964473475.1 Microcaldota archaeon
TCATCAAGTATAATTGAGATATTTATCTAGTATAAGTATATTAATTTGCGTCACACGGACTTGTTGGGCCGCATGCTGAAGGCAATGGTTCGTATTCTCCAATTTGCAGAAGATTAAACAAAGGAAATACATCTTCCCCTACAACTTCTGAAGTAACCTCTCTTATTTTATTATTTGCTTTTTCTTCACTACCATCAATCCACATGTTCATATACTGTCCTTCAATAATTTCCTGATTTGCGCAATTATCTGCGTCTGATGAACACTGTTTCAATTCATATTCATGCAATTTGAGAACAATGTCCCGTATACAATAGAATCCGCAATCATAATCTTGTTCCAAGCCGAGTATGAACAACACTGCCGTAACATACTGGTTTTGTTTCTCCTCGTCAGTTAGATAAGTTTGACCTGATTTTAACTGGTTGTAGAAATTTAAGTCAAGAGTAGTTCCATCGTTCATTAATATTCCACTGTCTAGACTATTTGGAAGGTATGCATCTCCCCATTCTGCTTGTTTTTCACTGCATTTCAATCGTTCATTTGTTTGGATAGCTACTACCTCATGAAACCAGCTAGGAACCCCGTGCAACATCTGATAAACAAAATAGTGGGTAGTTTCATGCACATCTGCCTGCAGATACTCTGGTTTTGTTGGTACGACTTCACTGTAAGCCCTAAACCCATTTAGATTATGGAACATTACATAATCTGCACCTCCTGCTCCGCCTTCAATTCCAATGCATCCTTCTGGTTCAGTGCATTTTTCAAGATTCAGGTTATTGAAAACCTTGTAAATAATCCTATTTGGCTTAAATTTGAAATAATCAACTAAGCAACTGTAGATATCTGTTTGTATTTCTAAAAGTTCTGAGAATAGGGTTTCTTGTATTCCGCAATCTGCACATGGTTCAGCATCATTTATGCAGCCATGCCTATTTGCAAGTGCATCATATTCTGAGCAACCGCAATCAATTTCAACAAAATCATTACAGTATTCCGAACTGCAAGGAGCTTGACAATCAAAATAGCATTCCTTTCCCATATTCTCTACAGTTAGTACTTTTCCATTGTAGTTTTCCCCTTGTTCACAAATAAAATTACCGCAATAGTTTGTATTCTTGAGTTCAACTGCTTCGCATATTCCTTCTGAATTGCAGAACTCATTTGAAGCGCATACTTCAGAGCATTTGTAGGTAATATCTTGTTCTTCTGAAATGGCTTCCTTAGGCAAGCACGTATTAGAAACACATTTTTCATTTGATTTGCATTTTACATCAGCAGGGCAATTTGAACAGGTTTCTTCGTTCTCAGCAATATCATTTCCACAAACCTCATTCTGGGTTTGGTTACCCATATGATCTCCTTCTTGATCATTTTTATCTTTATTTCCTCCTAAACAACCAGGGAGAATAAGAATTGAGATAAGCAGAAATACAATTATGATTTTCCAACAATCTGTGATTTTTATCATTTAAATAACTAAGAACTTAAAATTTAATTACTTTTATATTTTGTTCCATAAGAATAAGTTTAAGTTATTTTCCTTTATTATATGTTATATACAATTATAAGTAAGGTGAATATGATGTCTGTTGAATATAGTGAATATAGGGGAAATAAACTAATTGTATTGAAACGGGATGAGAGTGATAAGTTCCCATTCAGGTTTGGAAAGAGTAAAGCAAGGTTAATTGTAGATAACTTTGAGGAAATAAAAAGATTCGCAGAAGAGGAGTAACTTAGAAAATACTTAGGCACTCAACCGCAACGGACCAATACATTACTAAGGCTCGTTGCTTTAGGTTCAGCTGAATCGACAGAGTACTGGATAATACGTTAAATAATTTAAATGGTGAATTTATGCAAGTAAGAGCGTCACATATTTTAGTTTCGAGTTTGGAAGAAGCAAGTAGGATATTGCTTGAATTGAGAAAGGGAATAGAATTTGAAGCATTAGCCAGGAGAAATTCTTCATGCCCAAGTGCAGAAAAAGGAGGAGATTTAGGTTTCTTCTCAAAAGGACAGATGGTTAAGGAATTCGAGGATGTGGCTTTTTCTATGAAAGCTGGAGAAGTTTCTAAGCCAGTAAAGACCCAATTTGGATACCACTTAATCAAAGTAACTGAGAGAAAATAAAAAAATTATGGGTTAATTGTCTCATCCTCCAGATCTATAGTACTTTCTTCTGGAGGAACAATACTGAAAGATATTTTAACTTCGTTGCCTTCAGAGAAAATGTCTACGTGTATAAATTGATTGTAGTTGGATAACCCTTTCTGTAATTCAGAAGCTAGTTTATCTGCTTTTTTCTCATCAATTTTTGGAATAATTGGGGTTATTTTGAAGGAACGCTCAACTCCAGATTCTTTTTCATCCAAAACAATTAGAATTACATCCAAATAGGTGATTAATACCATTGGTAGTTTAGTATTAAAAAATTTAGAAATCTCTTCTGGAGTTGCTTTTGAATATTTTGAAAGGGTCTTAGCTAATACTGATTCTATATCCCTAACCATATCTGGATTTTCAGTTCTTATTTTTCTACTGAGTTCTCGGTCTACAGTAAATCGTGGTCTTATTTCTGGTATAGCAACTACTTTATTTTTTGGTTCCTCTTCTTTAGGGGGTTCCTTAAATATTGAATTTCCCATGTGAAAACCTCATAAACGCCTTAATGGGAGACCGACAAAACTCTTGAGTTTTGTGGTCATGAAAACAGCGACCTGTTTTCAAGAACCCGAGAATGCCTTGCATTCTCTTGGTCCATTGAAAGAAACATCTTTCAATCGGAGATATGAACAACAGTTCATAGTGATTTCCCATAAAATTACCAAAATAAATAAACTAGAAAGATATTGTGAATTACCCTAACCTGCCTGTTGGCGAGGTTATGGCTTCCTGATTCATAGACGAGACTAATGCCTCATCTTCACAGGCGTTACTTTCGGCAATACCTGCCGTAGCTCTTTTGAGTATGTTTATTGCAGCATTGAGGTCTCTATCCATGCTCAACCCGCATGAAGGACAGATATGTTGCCTATCCCATAAGGTTTTATCTACCAACTGACCACAGTCAGAACATTCTCTGCTAGTATTTTTCGGGTCTACAAATACTACTTTGCTACCAGCATTTTCAGCTTTGTATGCAAGAATATTTGTG
>CAYYPF010000149.1:0-3142 GCA_964473475.1 Microcaldota archaeon
CTTCGCGACATATCGAAACCAACGTATTAGTTAGCATGAATTAGTTGGTTTCGTACAGTTACTACGTCCATATAGCTATTTTTAATACAAATTCTTTAATAGTTAACACATCCTTTGTCAGAAAAACTATTTTTACATTTCTCTAAGCAAAATACCCAATTTTAAATATATATGTTCATTAAATTCTAATCTAAGAGTGGTCAAATGATTCCAAATATATACAAAGGTAATTACTATCTATTAGCAATTCCACCACTTCTACTCTTACTTATTTCTTTTTATTTAATTTTAATTTCTCCTCAAATTCCAATGGGAGTTGATTTTAAGGGAGGAACTTTAATCTCTTTAACCTTGAATGAAAACGTAGATCCAAACGTATTGAGGGAAGCCATGCTTGCAGAGGGTTTCGATGCAGAAGTTAGTGTTTTTGAAACCTCAGTTGGAATAAAGGCAGAAATAGAAGTTCCTCAGAGCGAGGACATTTACAATGCAGATCTCCTTAAGGAATCCTTTACTACTCTTTTAGATGAAGCTTCATTACTTGAATTGCAGGCAACACAGGATAATACCCTGGAAGCTGAAGCAAAGGAAAAAAGAAAGGAATTGGATGCAGTTGCAGATCAAATGTTTGAAATGTCAGACATAAACAATAAATCAGCAAGTTTCTCTAACCTTAATCATCTAAACCAGAAATTCCAAGAAGCATATAAGGTAATTTATGATGATTATAAGGATTCAATTTCCTCAATAATAAACAAATATACTTCTTATTCAGCAATTCAAATCCAAATGGTCAGCCCTAAATTAAGCACGCATTTCCTTACAACCGCACGTTCAATTGTCTTATTTGCAGCAATACTTACAGCTATTTTTGTATTCATATTCTTCAGAACACTAGTTCCAAGTTTAGCAGTTCTTTCAGGGGCATTCTGCGACGTAGTTATTGCAATGGGAGGAATGGCATACTTTGGAATTCCGCTTACCTTGCCTTCTTTTGCAGCATTACTCATGTTAATTGGCTTCTCCTTAGATACTGATATTTTACTTACAATGAGAATGCTTAAGAGAAAAGGAGATCCAAAGGAGCATGCCTTTGATGCAATGAAAACCGGAATGACAATGAGCATTATGGCAATTGTTTCATTCTCAGCATTATTTATTTTAGGAGTAATGACGCACATCTCAACTTATTATGAAATTGCAGGTGTTGCATTGATCGGATTAATAGGAGATTTATTTGCAACCTGGGGCATAAATGCAGTTATTATACTTTGTTACGTATTGAAAAGAGGGGAAGCATGAATTTCTCAGAAATTCTAAAAAATAAAAAATCCTGGATACCTATTGCTGCATTCCTACTCTTTATGGTGGGTATTATTTTTTACTCAAGATTTTCCGGAATATTCCTAATTTTCTCCTTATTGGTTTTTGGTATTTTTTCAATTGTTTGGAAGGAAAAAGAAATCCGGATACTTGCATTAATCATTCTTTTGCTTCTTTCAATTTCTAACCTAGCTGTAAATGGGGCAAAGTTCGGAATAGATTTCAGCGGAGGAACAAGAATTCCAATTACCCTTGAGCATGCTGTTGACCAGACAACTATGAATCAGCTTGTAGAAATTATAAAAAAGAGAGCCAGCTTTATGGGCCTGAGTGAAGCCCAAGTTAAAGCAGTGGGCAACACAGAAATTTATGTGGAAATCTCAAGCTCTGATGAGAGCCAGATTTCTTTTGTTGAGGAGGTTTTAGCACACCAGGGAGTATTTCTTGGTGTTGTTGATGGAAAGGTTGCATTAGAAGGGGATGGAATTGTTTCTGGAAGCGTAGGTGCAACAAATGCTGCGCAACTGCAAGGCCAGGCAGATTGGGGAGTATCCTTTGCATTGGATACTCAATCAGCAAAATATTTCAAAGAAGTAGTGAAAGGAAAGGCAAAATATCCATTATATATGTTTTTAGATCGTCCAGAAGATGCAATAATCATTGTTTCAATTGAGGAAATGGAGAAAAATGCTCCAGAAGATGCAACTGTTGATGATTTAGTTGATCCTGCAAAGGATGCGCTTATTTTAGAGGAAGGAACAATTGAACTTTATTTATTGGAAGAATTAGATGCAAAGGAACCGCTTGTTCCAAAATCCAATTCAACCCAGGCTATTGTTTCAAAAAGTACCCCTGAAGATAAAAAAGAACTTCTGGAAGAATGGGGATTCACAATTAAGGAAATTCCAGATGAGCAGATTTCCCCGCATTTCTCAGGGGGAAATGGGGCTTATTGGATAGAAGACTGGGAAGCAGTTGGCTTGCTTTCTTCTCCTATTCTTGAACCAAGCATTACTGAGGAAGGTTCTCAATTAAGCATGTTCTATTCAATTACAGGGAGTTCTCCAGGAACTGGAGCAGAACAAATGCAGAATGCAAAGGAAAGCAGTGAAAAAATCGAATCTATTCTGAAAGGTGGTTCTCTTCCAGTGCAGATTTCTCTTGGAAGCAGAACTGTTCTTCCAGCAAGTTTGGGAACAGAATTTCTTAGGTTAAGCTTGATTGGAATTGTATCTGCTCTATTAATTATATCTATTTTAATTGGGGTAAGATATAGAAAATTAAAATTAATTCTTCCTATAATGCTTATCAGCTTCTCAGAATTTATTATTCTTCTTTCTATTCTTGGTTCCTTTACAATTGATCTTGCAGCAATGGCTGGAATTCTCGCAGCAATTGGAGTAGGAGTAGATGCACAGATTGTAATTACAGATGAGCTCTTGAAGAAGGAATCAGGAGATAAAGATACAAGATTAGAGAATGCACTTGCAATAATCAAGGTAAATATCGTTGTTGCAATAGTTGCAATGGTTCCGCTTCTATTTTCTAGTTTAGTTGAGGTTATTGGATTTGCAATTTCTACAATTCTTGGTGCATTGCTTGGGTTCCTGCTTTCAAGGCCAGCTTATGGAGCAATTATTGAGGATATAATTGAGGATTAATACAGGTCTGGGAGGTCTTGGATTTGTACTGCTTAGATAACTCATGATTTACTAAGGTGGTCCTGAGTCTTGCTGATTAGGTTATATTCAAATTTTTTCTTCCAATTCATTTCAAAAACTGGGTTTGATACCCCGCTGCTTGCAGCGACCAGTTTTTG
>CAYYPF010000150.1:0-3123 GCA_964473475.1 Microcaldota archaeon
TTTAAACATTTTACCGGCGCCTTGAAGCGCCCATACCATTTCTTGCAATTCGTTGGATCTATCTAATTGAAAACCGTCCTCAAACAACTTGTCTTTTTGCTCTATTTTGATTTTCTCTTTGAATTCATCATCAATCAAAGAATTAGTGGCTATAGCATGTAATATATCCACTTCAATTGATTTATATCCATACTCTGAATCTTCTTCATATATTATTTCCACACCTTCTGCGATGTTCCTTATTTTCCCTTTTATTTTACCCTCTAATTTCTGTCTAATTAGATCTCTTAGCCCAACACCATGAAGATCTACAATTTTGGAACTAATAATAATTCTTTTGTAGTTTGCCATATAAGTACCTCATAGTAAAGCCATCTTCCCTTATTCATTTCTCATCCAGCCTTTCTTAAAACCAGTTTGAACAAAAAATAAAAAAAGAAAAAAACAGGACCAGCGACCGAAAACTGAGGACTGAAAACCATTATAGTAATATCTGCAATGTATGGAATTATCAATCAGGACCTCCAGGACTACTAGTCCCCTACTCCTTTCTCAGTTACCTTGAATACGCACTCCCCTTCAGGTAGATTTGGAGAGTCTACTACACGAGCAATCCTCTTCTCATCCTTTGCCTTTCGCATATAAATTCTTACACTTGATGCATGTGCAAGAACATGGCCTCCAATTGGTCTTGTCGGATCACCAAAAAGAATACCTGGATTATCCATTACTTGGTTAGTTATATAAACTGCAACATCATAACGATCTGCAAGTTTCTGAAGAACGTGTATGTGCTTGTTTAGTTTCTGCTGTCTTTCTCCTAAGGCCCCTCTTCCTATATAATCTGCTCTAAAGTGGGAGGTGAGGGAATCTACGATAAACAATTTTATATTGTTCTCAACAATTAGCTCTCCTGCCTTTTCTGCAAGGAGCATCTGATGGTCAGAATCTCCTGCACGTGCAATAAAAATATTCTTTAAGACCTCATCTGGATTCATTCCACTTCCATTTGCCATTTGCACAATCCTATCTGGCCTAAAGGTTCCTTCACTATCTATGAATAGGACTTTTCCGCCTAATCCCCCTTGTTCTACTGGTTTTTGTACATTTACTGAGAGTTGGAATGCTAACTGCGATTTTCCGCTAGAAAATTTCCCGTAGGCCTCGGTGATAGATTGCGTTTCTATTCCACCACCAAGCAACTCATCAAATGATTTTGATCCAGTGGAAATTTTCCCTATACTCTTTCTTCTCTCGAATACCTTATTTGCAGTTTCAAAATTGGCTTCTAAGCCTTCTTTTGCTGCTTCAATTGCCTTTTTTGCAGCTTCTACACCAAAGTCCCCAACCTCTGCTAACTCATAAGGAGAAGCAGTTACAATTACAGAAACATCTGTATAGCCTGCTTCCTTGAGCTTTGCAGCTGTTGCTGGCCCAATCCCTGGGAGATCCTCTAAATCTGTAAACACCTTCTTTTTTTCTTTTTTTTCTTTTTCAGACATGGTCACACCTTTTTCATACTTCTATAATATACTAACTACTAATTTACTACAATCACTTGCGGTCATTTGGAAATGCAAGCAATTTCAGACTACCGATCATTATTGTGTAGAAGGTATTCCCGTTCTTGGAAACATTCTTCCACATCCCGCCCACATTCTTGTAAATCGTCTTTCCATCCTTGCTTGTCTCTGCCTGGACAATCCGTATATCTGGCCTATTTTGGCCTTCAGAAGGCGCAGCCTTTGGCTTTGCCTCTGAATTTACTTCTTCAAAACCTTCAAGGTTTTCTTCTATTTCCTCTACCATTAAACCACCCATTAGTATATACTAATATACTATAGTATATACTCATGAGTATGCGGAAGAACCTTTATAAACAAAAGCAGGGGGGTGGGTTCCGGGTGGAATACTGTCCTGAAGTCTTGTCTTGTACGACTTAGAAAACTCATGGTTTACTATACCAAACCAATCATTTGTCGCATATGCACAATCAACTAAGTAATCCTGATTTGTGTCTCATCGTTTTATCTGTTGATTGTGCATAGATCAAGGCAGCATTTTAGTTGCCTTGGGATATTAATTGGTTAGGCTCTACCAAGAGGTTGTTTGGTATATCAAGAACGGCGATCCGTTCTTGAGTATGTTCGTGACCGATGTGCTGGTCGCGACATTGCGAAAACAACTACATTAGTTAGCATGAATTAGTTGTTTTCGTATAGAGTGGTCTAGTGTCTTGCAAAAACTATTGTAAAATAACCCATAGATTAACACAAAGAATTAAAAAAAGATATAGATAAATTTAAACTAATGGAATTAGTTCCCACTGTTCGAAGACCGTATGTGCCTTTTTACTCAGAAATAATGAAAATGGGAGAAGCTGATCCAAAAGAATGGGAAAAATTCATTGGAGAAAAGTATTCGGTAACTCCCATAATGCAATTGAAAGGCGTATGGTTCTATCCTAAGTATCACATGGAAGAATTCCAAAAACAATTAATTGGAAAATTATTTGAAGACCCTGCTCTGTTTCTGAAAATGAAGGAGGACAGTTTAAGGAGGGAAGAAAAAGTAAAGAAAGCAGTCTTTATCGGGTATAATGAATATTGCAAGGCACTTGAGGAATATATGGTTACACTTGCAACTTATTTTGTATGTGATGACGAGATTGAGAGAATCGTAACTAATTTACTGAATGAAAAATTCGGAAAGGAAAGAACTAATGAGTTAATGGTTCATCTTACTACTCCGTTGGAAGATAACTACAATGCAATGGAAAAACTAAGCATAGTGAACTCAAAAGATTTGGAAGAACACGTGAAGGAATTTGGATGGATGAGTTCCAGGTACGGACATATTAAAGAGTATTCAATTGAACACGCTCAAGAAATGAAAAATAAACTAGATAAAGAGAATTTCCTTGAGAAATATAAACAAGAAAAAGAAAAAATAAGGGAAGCAATCAAAATCGCAAAGGAAGCATTAGGAGAAAAAAACCATATGATTGATGTGATGCAGTTTTTCATTTATTATAGGACCCAAAGGACAGATGTAATTAATATGACGATTTATCAGTTTGCACCTACACTGACTGAGCTTGCAAAGGAAAGGGGGCTTGAATAT
>CAYYPF010000151.1:0-3100 GCA_964473475.1 Microcaldota archaeon
ATAAATCAAGAGTGTTTTTCCAGAGGATAAATGATCATTCAAAATAGTTCTAAGGCCTTCTTTACCTACGTAAACATTTACTACTGGTTGTTCTTTTGATTGGGATAAGCTCTCAAGTATCGGAATTACTGCTGCAAGTAAATCCTTTCTTTGCTCTAAGCGCATTAAAAGTGTTTTTGGATCTGCAGCGTGGTATACTCGTACATATTTTTTTACTGAATAGCTAACTAATCCTTTCTTGAGTAAACTATCCAAAACATCATAAGCAGTTCTCCTATGAAAATTACACTCCTGGGCTATTTCTCCACCTGTAGATTCACCAGATTCCAGTAAAGCTAAGTAAACCTTAACCTCTTTTTCTGAGAGCCCAAATCCTTCCAATGCAGAATGTACTTCCATACTCTAATTTAGAGAGGTCAAATACTTAAACTTTGGGGTTGTGTGGTGAATTTTTTACCACGCTTTATTAAATACTAGAAAAGCCAAGATATTAACACAATGGACTCTGCAAGCAAGGCTTATGATGAAATAAATAGAAGATGGAATACTACTTGCAGATTAGTTATAGGGGGAGAGGTAGGAGAGCTTGAAGAATTTGAAGAGTGGCTTTCTGAATTAAATGAGCCAGGACTTAATGCAAAATCATTTTCTGGAAAAGAAATTCTCCTTCCTTCAAAGAACTATTTACCTAATTCAAAATTTACAAGCTTAGAAGAAGTAGATTTCAATAAGAAATTTGAACCATTGAATATTAACGAAATAAAAGACATTGATTCAATAGTTGAAGCATTACAAGAGCGCTTCCTTTATTGCGGAGATATTGTTCTTGGAAACTCTAAGTTTATAGAGAAAAGTGCAAACATTACAGATAGTTTCTATATTTACAATTCACATACAATTGCTTATTCAAATTACGTGGGATTCTCAACCCTCTCCCGTTACTGTGAAAATGTTTTTGGCTCAACTATTCTAGGTTATTCCAATTATTGTATTTGGGGAAAGTTCGGGTTCAAGAACATGAGATGTTTAGAATTCGTGAGATTGCAGAACTCAGCTGATTGTAACTATGGTTACAATCTCCACAATTGTTCCAACTGCTTCTTTTCCTTTAATCTACATTCCAGAAGAAACTCCATCGGAAACCTAGAACTCTCAGTAGATAAATATTCCTCAGTAAAAAAGAAACTTCTAGAAGAACTAAGGGAAACTTTAGAGAGAACCAAGAGACTTCCAACCCTCTTTGAGTTGGTTGGAAATTCCAAACCAAATTCTATAACTCTAGATGTAAAATCCTCATCCAAAGGAACCCAAAACAAAAAAGAGCTTGAAGATTCCTTTTCCAGAGTTACTGAATTAATTTTCCATAAGAAATTAGAAGGACTTGAATCTTATTCCCCCTGGCTAAAGAAAAATGTTGGAAATATACTTACAGAAAAATCCATCCTAAGTGGAGAACCAGTTCTAATTGGAGAGTTTGCCCTTTCTCCAGTTCTTACAAAGAACCGTCTCATAACTGAAGAAGAAAGCCTAGCTGCTGAGAGCCTGCATATCCAAGAATCAGAAGTAAATAACCTAAGCTTACAAACTACCCAAGAACTTTTAACTAATGTTGCCATATTTCCAGGAGAATTCCATTTTGGAACAAATGAGAATGTAATCGAATGTGATACCTCTGGCTTTGCATATAACTGCTACCGCACTTCTGTAGCTAGAGATGCCAGATATGTAGCTTACTCCTGGTGGCCAAAGGATTCAAACTATATTTTCGGAAGTAGAATAGTTCATGACTCCTCCTTCTGCATAAACTGTTACGACTCAACTAAACTTAGATGCTGTTTTGAAGTAGATAGTTCTCGCAATTGTTCTGGAGCATACTTCTGCCACAATTCTGAGAATATTCAGGATGGAATGTTCTGCTTCAATGCAAAAAATAAGATTCACTCAATTGGAAATACTGAATTTGAAAAGGATAAATATTCTACTATAAAAGAAAAACTTCTTGCAGAACTAGTTGAGGAACTTGAACAAAAGAAAGAGTTACAACTAGGCATCTACAACCTTGGCCTAATAGCAAACCCTTCTGGTGAGTTCCATGAATGAAGTTGTAGAACTCTTTCTCTACTCAGATAAGGTTTGCAAAGATGATCTGAGAAAACTCTTTCGCAACCTTACTCAAACCAATATGCCTTTCTTAGGATTCCTAGACTTTTCCTACTTACATTCCAGCCTTCCCTCAAAAATAATTGTCCAAAGAACAAAAAATACTCTTCATTACTTTATGCACGATAGAGAAAAAGTTCACAGGCTTGAACACCTTTTATTTCCATTTAAGCTTGGAGGAAAATCCATAATTGAGCGAAAACAAGGTTCAATATTTCCTTTCCCCAAACTATATGCCTTTTCCTCAGAAAATCTCCTTAATTTTATGATTAAGGAAGATGTTCAGGAATTTTCCTTCAATATAAGAAGAATTCTAGGAAAATATTTTGGAATTGCAAGTGCGATTAACTCAAAAGGAAAACGTTCCCTAGTTTTTCTATTCAAACCAGAAACTTTTTTTGAAGTTGATTTAGAAAAACACTCCTCAATTTATGTAGAAGTAATGGAACCTGCCCCAAAAGGCATTTACATGAACTCCGAAAGGCCTATTTTTGAAAACTCTAATGCACTAATCGGAGTAGATAGTTATGATCCAATCCAGCATACACTTATAGTTGGAGAATCTGGTTCTGGAAAAACCAAGGCATTATACATGCTCATCAAAGCCATAGAAGAACAATATAGAGATAAAGTCCGCATACTTGTTCTAGATCCTCATGGAGAATTCCTAAAACTTCTTCCTGATAAAAAAATAATTGATTTTAAGAGAAATTATATTGAACCCTTGGATGTAGGAATGGAAAAAACCCCAATAATGACCCAATTAGTAGCCCAACTTATTTCTGAATGCATTGGAGAAGAGAATAAGTACGCAGAGCGAATCCTATTCTATGCTACTTTCCTTCTCTCTTCCCTAAATAAACTAGATTTGAAAAATATTAATTCACTACTTACTGATCCCGCAGTCCGAATGGAATTCTGTGCTGCAAGTGATGCTCCT
>CAYYPF010000152.1:0-3087 GCA_964473475.1 Microcaldota archaeon
GAAAAAGGAACGATTCCTCTGACTACTGAGGAACGAAGAAGACGAATAGAAGAAAAGAAAAAACAGATTATCTCAACATTGTTGAGAGAAACGATTGATCCAAGAACAAATGCACCTCATACTCAAATGAGAATTGAGAATGCATTAGAAGAAGCAAAAGTTCATCTGGATCCATTCAAAGATGTAAAGGAACAATTGCAGGATATAATTAAGAAACTAAGGCCAATACTTCCATTGAAATTCGAGAAAATAAAAATAGCAATAAGAATCCCGGCAGAATATTCTCATAAATGCTATGGAACTCTGAAGAATTATGGAATCCAGCAGGAAGAATGGAGGAACGACGGTTCTTTGATCGTTGCAATTGAAATTCCTGCAGGAATACAGGGAGAAGTTTATGATCGTCTAAATAAATTAACAGCAGGTAATGTTGAAACAAAAATATTAAAAAATAAATAAAATATGGATGTGATTGAATGAAAAAAATAGTACTTCCAGGTGATTTAATCCTAGATCGACCTCTTTCACTCTCAAATGCATATACTGAGGGTGGAAAAACCTATGCAACAACCATGGGTATGTTGGATGAAACAGGAAAATATACAGCATTAAAATTTGTATATAAACCAAAAGTCGGAGATCTAGTAATTGGATTAGTGATAGATGTAAGACATTTCGGATCAATAGTCGATCTTAACCTTCCTTATAGAGGTGCAATTCCTTCAAGGGAAACAAGACTTAGATTAGAATCCGGAGATATAATTGTAGGAAAAATAAAAACAATTGCTATTTCAGGAGATATAGACATTACAGATGTCAAAAAATTATCAAGAGGAAAAATTCTAGATGTTCCTCCAGCAAAAGTTCCAAGAATAATTGGAAAAAAGAACAGTATGCTGAGTATGATTGAGGAATCAACAAATTCCAAAGTCGTGGTAGGACACAACGGATACCTTTGGGTAAGTGAAAGCGGAGATATTCCATTGCTTACAAGAGTAATCAATGAAATAGTATCTAATGCACACAAATCAGGTCTGACAGACAGAATGTCCAAATTCATTAAAGAGAATAAAAGGTGAAATTAATGGGCGGAAATAATGATGTAAAATTAATAATTGATGGAAAAAGACTGGATGGAAGATCTCCATCTGATTTAAGAAAAATAGTAATGAAGGCAGGAATATTAACTAGGGCAGAAGGTTCTGCATATATAGAATGGGGAGGCAATAAAGTAATTGCAGGAATTTACGGTCCAAGAGAATGCATTCCAAAACATGGTGAAAATCCATATCAGGCAGTTCTAAAATGCAAATATTCAATGTCTCCGTTTGCTTCAAAAGAGGATCACGGACGTGCTGGTCCAAACAGAAGAAGCAATGAACTTTCAAAAATGATAAGACATGTATTTGAAAATGTTGTTCAATTGGAAAAATATCCAAGAACTCAGATTGATATTTTTATTGATGTTCTGCAGGCTGAAGGAGGTACAAGAGTTGCATCAATTGTTGCAGCAGCATTGGCCTTGGCAGATGCAGGAATTCCAATGAAAGATATGGTTTCATCTGTTGCAGTTGGAAAAGTAGATGATACAGTTATTCTGGATTTAGGAAAAGAAGAGGATAACTTCGGTCAATCAGATATGCCAGTTGCATTTTCAAATAAAACTAAAGAAATTCTTTTACTTCAAATGGATGGTTTATTGACCAGAGAAGAAATAGAAAAAGGATTAGACATGGCAATAAAATCTTCTGATGAATTGCATAAGATGCAAAGAGCTACATTGGAAAAAATGTATTCGGATGACAAGGAGTAAACTATTTTCTAAGGTGATTATTATGGGAGCAGACATGAAAGAATTAATTATGAAAAACTCAAGAAGAGAAATACTAACTAGTCTCCTGAGCAAAGGAGAGAGAGTAGATCAAAGAAAATTTACTGAATATAGAAATATCTCTATTGTAAGGAATCCGATAGATACATCTGAAGGTTCTGCGTTGGCTTCTATTGGAAATTCCAAAGTTCTTGCATCATTTAAGTTTGATGTTGCAACACCATATCCAGACAGGCCAAAAGAAGGGGTAATGATAACCAATTCAGAGTTTTTGCAAATGGCAAATCCACACTTTGAAAGCGGACCACCTGGAGAAAATTCAATAGAACTTGCAAGAGTAGTTGACAGAGGAATAAGAAGTGCAGAACTTATAGATACAAAATCCTTTTTTATTGAGGATGGAAAAGTTATGGCATTATTCCTAGATCTATATGTTCTTGATGATTCAGGAAATATTCTGGACACCGCAGCATTAGCAGCTGCAGCAGCCTTAAAAGAAACAAAGATTCCAAAAATTGAAGAAGGCAAAATAATTCGAGGAGAATATAGCGGAGCAATAAATCCAAAAACTCTTCCGATTGCAACTACATTCGTAAAAATAGGGCATTATTGGGTTGCTGATCCTATCCTAGAAGAGGAAGAATCTGCAGATACCAAAATTACAATAACAACTACTGATGAACATGTTTGCAGTATGCAAAAAAGTCGTGGTTCCCTATCTAAGGAAGAATTACTTAATAATATAAACATTTCTTTCAATATAGGTAAGGAGATAAGAAAGCTAATCTAAGGGATGAAATATGAGAACTGCCAGATACGGAAGAAGAATAAGAAACCTTGCGGATGCCGCAGATAGATCAAGAAGACAAAAGTACGAATGTCCAAGATGCGGAAAGACGAAAGTTAAGAGAAAGAGTTTTTCAATATGGGTATGTAGATCCTGCGGAGCTGAATTTGCAGGCGGAGCCTATTCACTTACAACTGCACCTGGCGAAATGGCCATGAGATTAATTAGGGAAATGAAACAGATTTAAACGTCAATACCTGAGGAGATGATAATATGACTGAATATAAAGATTGGAAAACAAAAAAAGAGATTCAAATAGCAGACTTAAAGAAATTCGAATTTCCTTCAAGCGGAACAAAATTATTATTAAAGTCAAGACCGCCAATAGCAAAGGAATGTTCCACAGACTGATTGGAATGTTTTATACAACTTCCCGCTATGCGTTTCTTGCAACTAAAACATACACAGA
>CAYYPF010000153.1:0-3072 GCA_964473475.1 Microcaldota archaeon
TAGGCGAACGGAAATGCAGGATTATGGACTAAAACAGGAACACGGCGGAGGAGATGATGCAGATGCTGAAGCTCCACTGCAAGAAAAAAAGCTAAAATTAGACAAATATTTGATTGCCTCGGATTATAGCCTTGCAGGTTTTCTTGAGAAACTACTAAAAGGATGCAAAAGAAAACAGGATTTGAAAGAAGAGATTGAAAAAATAAAACATGAGAGAATGACTCTTCTTAGGATGGGAATAAAACTGATTGAGGAAGGTGCTCCATACCTGGACATGAAGAGAAATGAGATTGCGTATTGTCTAATGAAAATTATATTGGATCAGGAGTGGAAACCTTTGTTTAAAATGCTTATAGTGGAAACATACAATAGAAAAACAAAACATTCAATATCTCTATTGGTTGCATTCAATCAAATATATAAAGAAAAAAAAGAGATTATAGATAATTATTTAACAGAAATGGTAGGGGATATTGATAATGAAGAGGTACTATCACTCATAAGTGAGACACATAACCCAGAGCTTTCAACAGCATTGAAAAGATATTTAATATTAATCGCCCGAGATGATATTGGAAAAAATAAAGAATACGCAATTTATGCGTTGGGAATTATTTTAGAAGATGAAGAAGTATTGCGCATATTCAAGTATATTATAAAAAGTTTCAGTGAAGAAGGAAAGACATACGTACTTCAGGCAATTGCAACCTTGGGAAAAGAAAATGGAAAAAAGCTTGAACAAGAATTAAAAGATTTGAAGGATAAAACAAGAAATGCGTATCTAAAAATGCTTATAAAAAGAATAATTGAAAAATAAATGTATGGGAGGGTCAATATGGAGCTCATGATGAACTGCGGTTCATATCTCTCCATTTTATAGTAGAAAGTTAATGAATTAGAAATATAGGGGATAAAATGGAGCTACTGAAAATTCCTAAAGAACGTGTGCCGTTTCTCATAGGTAAAAATGGAAAAACAAAAAAATACCTTGAAGAGAGAGGAGAGGTTAAAATATTCGTAGAAAGTGAGGGAGAAATAAGAATTGAAGGAAGCGAGGATAAAACCTATTTTGCAAAGGATGTTGTAAAGGCAATTGGAAGAGGATTCAATCCAGAAACTGCGATGGTGTTATTCCAGCCAGATTACCAATTGGAGATAATAAATTTAAAAGAAATAATGAATACTGAAAATGCAATAACCAGAATAAAGGCCAGAATAATCGGAGAAAAAGGAAAAATAAAAAGTGAGTTGGAATCTGCAACTCAAAGCCATTTGAGCATCTATGGGCATACAGTTGGAATTATATCTAAATTTGATTCAATGGAATACTGCAAAACAGCAATAGATAAAATAATTCAGGGTTCCCAGCACTCAACAGTATTGAATTATCTTGCAAAAGCAAGAAGAGCGCTCATGGAAACAAGATTAAGGTAATATAACCAAATATAATTTAGAAATACAGAAAAAGAGCAAATGGTGACCAGTATGGTAGAGATGTTAGACAACTTTAAGGAGCACTCAGTAGCAGAGTTCTTCAAGAAAAATAAACAAATGCTTGGATTTTCAGGAAAGGTACGATCGCTAACAACAGTTGTGCATGAATACTTAACAAACAGTTTAGATGCATGTGAGGAAGCACAAATACTGCCTGAAGTATATCTTGAGATTATTGAAACAGACAAGGAAAAGGAGCACTATAAGGTAATTGCAGAGGATAATGGACCGGGAATTCCCAAATCACTTTTAGGAAAAGCACTTGGAATGATGCTTGCAGGAACCAAATTCCACAGGCATGCCCAGCAAAGAGGGCAGCAGGGCATAGGTGCAACTGGATGTACAATGTACGCAGTAATTACAACTGGAAAGCCAATTCACATTGTTTCTGGCTGCAAAGGAAAAATAATCAGATGTGATTTATCTGTTGATTTCAAAACAAACTCCCCAATCATTACAAATTTAGTAGAAGAAGCTGGAGAATACCGCGGACTTAGAATAGAGGCAGAATTTGGAGAGGTAAAATATAATAAGAGTAATTATAGCCCATATGAATACATACGAAGAACCGCACTTGTAAATCCGCATATGAAAATTACATTCAAGGATCCTTTTGGAGAAACACATACGTTTCCAAGGTCTACTGAAATTCTTCCTCCAAAACCTCAGGAAGTTCTTCCGCATCCTCTAGGAATAGGAGCAAATGATCTTCTTGAACATTCCAGACATGAAAAGGAATTCACGAGAATTTCCTCATTCTTACAGAACAGATTCTCCAGAGTAAGTTTAGGAAAGGTAAATGAACTGCGAGGGCTCTTGCCTGAAGTTGATTTTAATAAAAATCCTAAGGAAATTACCTGGGAAGAATCAGAGAAACTAGTTCTTGCATTCAGGAAAGTTAAATGGATTGCACCAAGCTTTGATGGAATAATTCCAATAGGAAAAGAGCTTATAGAAAAATCATTTAGGAATATATTCAATCCAGAATTAATTGTAGTTACTGAAAGAGCTCCAAAAATATACCAAGGAGGAATTCCCTTCCTAGTAGAGATTGGAATAGGGTATGGGGGCGGAGTAAATGATGCAGGAAAAAAAGGAGAAATCATGAGATTCGCAAATAAGGCCCCTCTTTTATTTGATGCAGGAGGATGCGCGATAACTGAAACCCTGAAATCAGTTGAATGGAAAAGGTATCATTTGAATAATTTTGAAGAGGAGCCAATTGCAGTGCTTGTAAACTTCTGCAGCGTTCATGTTCCGTATATAAGTGCAGGCAAGCAATCAATTTCTTCTGAGGAAGAAGTAGTTGATGAGATTAAAAATGCAGTAATGGAAGCACTTAGGGACCTGCAGAAATATCTTTCCGGAAAAAGGAAGGAAAAGGAAGCAGAAACAAAGAAAAAGGTTATTGGAAGATATGTGCACCAGCTTGCAAAGGATGTTGTTGAGCTTTCTGGAAAAGGAAAAGCTGAGGAACTTGAGAAAACAATTGCAGGTATGGTTGAGGATAAATACTAAATGGTAATATTTATCCTGAGCCAAATAAAAAATTTCACTGTGAACTCTGGTTCACATCTC
>CAYYPF010000154.1:0-3039 GCA_964473475.1 Microcaldota archaeon
CACTTTTATCGCAATCGTTAGTCGTCTCCCATCTATCTCAAATTCCTTTCCTTTTGTTTTCTTTTCTCCGAAATAGATTTTCTTCGCATTAACTGTTTCAATTATTTGTTTCTCCCCTTTTTTGAGAATCGCTTCAAGTTCCTTTTCTGAATCTATCCAGACCTCAATTTCATCCTTCTCAACTAATCCAGCTTCTTTTCTCATGTTCTGGATTCTTCTCTTGATTTCATTAACCATTCCTTCTTCATACAAACTCTCATCAAGTGCTGAATCAATATATATTTTTCCTAAAGAAAAGTCTCCTTCAATAATATTTCCAGCTGGCTTCTCCGAAACAAATTTAATCTCCTTTACATTTAGAATCGTAGTCATTACTTCTGTAAACATCTCCACACTCTCTTTTACTTCCTGAGACTCCCCCCCTAGATACAAATACCTGATTGGCCAACGAGTCTTAATCCCGGTTTTCTGCCTAACTGTCATTGCATTGGAACAAATTTCCTGAACCAATCTCATTTTCTTCTCCAAAGAATTATCAATTAATTCCTGCTCAGGATTATCAATTGGAAGCATAAACAATGAATCCTCTCCTTCAAATTTCTTAAAGTACGATTGATAAACATGCTCAGCAAGGAACGGAGTAATTACCCCAAATAATCTGGTAATACTCTTCATACAAGTATAAATCGTATATTTTGCAGCACCTCCATCCTCTTCCTTGGAAATCCTGTTCTTAGCAATCTTCATGTACCCCCTGCTGAAATCCTCAACTAAGAATGCACGAATTGCCTTTACTCCCTTATGAATCTCACAATTCTTGAATGCTGAATGAAACTCACTTAAACAATTATTCAATCTGGAAAGAATCCAAAGATCTTCTTTTCTGAAATTCTTAGGCTTGCGAGGCTTCTGCTCACAGAACCTGTTCATGAACACTTCCATATTATACAAAATATTCAAATCTCCATACGCTTCTTTTATTTCAGTCCAATTAAACTTCAGCTCATCCCAAACCTGGTAACTTAATCCCCAGAGCCTAAAACTATCTGCTCCGTGTTTTGCAAGAATCTCTTCAAGTGGAACGAAATTTCCAATGGATTTACTCATTTTTTCTCCTTTCTCATCCACAAAGAATCCATGCATTAATAATCTCTTATAAGGAGATTTATCATACCTAATGAGCCCAGAACCTAAGAGTGAATAGAACCACCCTCTAATCTGATCCTGTCCTTCAATTATAATTTCACTCTGGTCTCCATATTTTTCAGCTTCTCCTTCTTTTAGAGATGCCCAAACTGAGTTTCCAGAATCAAACCAAACATCCAGCACATCTGGAATTCTTTTCATTTTTCCTTTACAAGAGCATTCAAATTCAACTTCATCTACATAAGGCCTGTGTAGTTCCTTTACTTCTTTTCCACTATTCCCTTCCTTTAACTCGTCCTTAGTTCCAATTACCTTTAGTTTCTTACAAGAGTCACATTTCCAAATTGGAAGAGGAATTCCCCAGTATCTTTGCCTGGAAATACACCAGTCTGGTGCAGCTTCTACAAAATCCTTAAACCTATTCTTTGCAAACTCAGGATGCCATTCTATATTCTCTATTTCATGTTTCATTCGGTCCTTAAAATTAGAAATTGTAATGAACCACTGGTTAGTTGTCATCATTATAAGCGGAGTCTTGCATCTCCAGCAATGAGGATACCTGTGTTTTATTCTATCTGCGTGAATAAGAGAGCCATTTTCCTTTAAAAGTTCAATTATCTCAGGATTAGTCTCCCGAACATTTTTTCCAGCAAACTCTCCAGCTTCAGCAGTATATCTTCCCTGCTCATCTACAGGAGAAAATGGCTCAATTCCAAATCTTTTTCCAATTATAAAATCTGCTTCTCCGTGACCAGGGGCTGTGTGAACTAAACCAGTTCCTTCCTCAAGAGTCACGTATTCATCTGAAAGTATAACTTTTCTATCATACTCTTTTTTTATTTTACTCTGGAATGGGTGCTCATACGAAGTGCCTTCTAGTTTCTTTCCAGAAAGTTCCTCAAGAACTATGGCACTCTTTCCTGCAAGCAAGTAATCCATTCTTTCTTTTGCAACGATCCAAACCTCATTCTCTACCTTAATTTTTACATAACTAAAGGTTGGATGAACCATTATTCCCATGTTTGCAACTAGAGTCCAGGGAGTAGTTGTCCAAATAATTAAATATTCATTTTCCTTTCCCTTAACCTTCATTTTTACAAATATACTTGGATCTGTTTCCTCTCCATACTCTAGTTCATAATTAGCCATTGTAGTTTCGCATCTGTAGCAGTAAGGAAGAACATATTTCCCTTCTTTCATAAGGCCCTTATCATAAGCCATTTTTAGGGTTTTCCAAGAAGATTCAATATAGGAATCTTTGTAAGTAATATACGGATCATCAAAATCCATCCAAACTCCAACACTTTGGAATTGTTTGCCCATTACTTCTATATATTTGGTTGCAAATTTCTTACACTCCTTAATGAATTTCTCTACACCTATTTTTTCAATATCATGCTTCTTTTTAATTCCAATTTCTTTCTCAACTTTTACTTCAATAGGCAGTCCATGGGTATCATAACCAGGTTGGGCGCGCACATTATGGCCAACTCCGCTCCAGTACCTGCAAATAGAATCCTTAATTGCCTTATTCCAGGCAGTTCCCGGGTGGATTTGTCCAGTTGCATAAGGAGGGCCATCGCAAAAGTAGAACGGTGGATCCTTTGAATGAGATTCCTTTACTTTTTCATATATTTTCTGTTTTTCCCAGAATGCTAATATACTTTCTTCTATTTGCTTATGATCGTACATCTTAATTTCACCTATTTAATAGTGTAATTTATATATTGATAAAATTTATATATGCGTCCCTGTTTGAACTTTGAGACTTAGTTTTGACCGTTTGAATGTCATACCATTCAAAGGTGATGAAAATCCAGGATTTTCAACAGCCGAGAACGCATTGCGTTCTCTCGCTCCCAAGAATGACGTTTCATTCTTGCGGATCGTTTG
>CAYYPF010000155.1:0-3019 GCA_964473475.1 Microcaldota archaeon
TTAGAGAAGCCTATATCGCCTACTGCATATCTAAGGAAAGATTCCAAACAGGAGTTCTAAACATAGGTGTTGGCCATGTTTCCACCGAAGGCCTCATGGTAAAGCTGTTAGCTTCAACAGGAATGCAGCTAGTTGCAATCAAGGAAAGAATGCCAGACCCCCCAGATCTTTAATATCTCTAATTAGATACTTTTTCAAAAATCAAAATCCTTTATATTTTCTTTGTTTTTCTATTCGAGCGAGCTTAAAATTAATTTATGTCGCTCAGCCGCAGCTATTCTTCTGCATTTCTTAGAGCTGCTGCTTTAGTCGCTTACGCGACGGCAGAGTATTAGGAAATAATCTCTTGAGGCAAATAATTGTTGCCTCAATCTGTGCTAAACCATGACGTGTAAATCTAGATATTGACCGCGATACTCGGTTGGTTTAGCACAAGGTTTTAATTTGCAACTGAAATATACTGTTATGATTGATGAGTTCAGCTTACTCAGAAAATACAAATTCAAATTAATTCCTTATGAGCTAGCAAAATCTGAGCAGGACGCAGTAAAGATTGCAAATAAAATGAAATATCCAGTAGTCCTAAAAATAGTCTCCCCAGAAATAGTTCACAAATCCGAATGGGGAGGAGTAATTACAGGTATAAGAAATGATAAGGCATTAATCGCTGCATATAGAGAAATAACTGAAAGCACTAAAGGAAAATCTGTAGAAGGAATAATGGTCCAGAAAATGGCCCGCAAAGGATTGGAACTAATTATAGGTGGAAAAAAGGATTCACAATTCGGCCACATTATAATTGTAGGCCTAGGTGGAATTTACGTAGAAGTATTCCGGGATATCGCAGCAAGGGTTTGCCCAATTACTCATGATGATATAAAGGAAATGATATACCAGCTAAAATCCCATCCAATAATTATGGGCATGCGTGGAAAAAAGGCAATTTGCATTAAATGCTTAGAAAGGCTTCTTATAAAAACCTGTGAACTAATGTGCAAGGAGGATCTTGCAGAACTAGATCTCAACCCAGTAATTTTCGATGATAAAGGCTACGATATTGTAGATGTGAGATTTAAGAGGGCGAACAAATGAAGCAACAAATAAAGAATCTCAAATATATTTTCGAACCAAAAGGCGTTGCTATAATCGGTGCCTCAGCAAATCCCACTAAAGTTGGAGCAGTAGTTGTACGAAATTTAATAGAAGGGGAATTTGAAGGAAAAGTTTATCCAGTAAATCCTAAATACACAAAACTCTTTGGTCTTACTTGCTATCCCTCAGTTACTGCAATTCAAGGAAATGTAGATTGTGCAATAATTGCAACCCCTGCACCCACAGTTCCAGCACTAATTGAGGAATGCGGAAAAAAAGGAATTAAAGGAGTAGTAGTCCTAAGCGGAGGATTTGGAGAAGTAGGTAATTACGATCTAGAAAAACAACTCAAGGAAAAAGCAGATAAATATGAAATCGCTTGTCTTGGTCCGAATTGTTTGGGAATCCTAAACACCTATCATCGTGTTGATTCGATCTTCCTTCCAATGTATAAACTAAAAAGGCCAAGACCAGGAGACATTTCCTTCATAACCCAGAGTGGAGCAACTGGAACGTGTGTAGTGGATCTTGCTGCCCAGTATGGAGTTGGAATTTCCAAATTTATTTCCTATGGAAATGGAGCTGTAATTAACGAACGCCATCTTCTTCAATTCTTAGAGCATGATAAGAAAACTCATAAAATTCTTATGTATTTAGAAGGAGCAAAGGACGGAAAATGCCTTCTAAATACAATGAAACGCATAAATAAGAAAAAACCAATTATAGTTCTCAAAGCAGGAAGAGGAGCCCAAGCTTCCAAGGCTGCTTTTTCCCATACAGGAAATATTGCAGGCAGTTATTTAGCTTATGAAGCAGCATTCAGGCAAGCTAAGGTAGTAATTGCAAACAGTTTGGATGAACTATTTGAATTTGTAAAGATCTTTAACCAACCTCTTCCAAAAGGAAAGAAAATAGCCATAGTAACAAATGGAGGGGGGCTAGGAGTTCTAACTACAGATGTAATTGAAGAAAGAAAACTAGAGCTCTCAGAATTCTCCCAAAAAACAAAAGTTGCTCTTAAACTAATAATTCCCCCATATGCAAATGTTGCTAATCCTTTAGATGTAATCGCAGATGCAGATCCACCTTTATATGAAAAAGCACTCAATGTTCTCAAAGATGCAGAAGAGGTAGATATTCTAGTTGTAATAATCCTATTCCAAGCACCAGCAATAGATGAGCGAATACTGAATGTTTTAGTTAATCTCTCAGATTCTCGTTTGAAGCCAGTAGTTGTAATTGCAGTAGGTGGAGAATATACTGATGAACATAGAAAAATCCTGGATACTTATGGAATTCCTACTTACGCTTCTCCTTCTGATGCAGTAAAGGCAGTTAAAAAACTAGTAGATTATGCTCATGCAATGGGTAAGCTAAACGGGTCTTGAGTTTCGTAAGAAACTGAAGAACTTGAGAACGTAGTTCTCATGGTCTTGAGTCTTGTTCAATACTACTCGAACAAAACAGACAAAACTTCAGTGGTCTTGAAGTTTGAAAAACTTCAATGAACTTGTGGCAACAGCTACATGGTCTTGAAGGTCTAGGAGTTTTATACTACGTCAGTTTAACTGATTTTTTATTGTCGATAATTCCAAACAGCTCATTTCAAAAACTGGGTTTGATACCCCGCTGCTTGCAGCGACCAGTTTTTGAAAGTCATGACCGAATGAGGTATACCGCGCAGCTTGCTGCGGGGTCTCTTCGGTCATGTTGATTAAACCTAGCCATAACTTTTTTTCTAAGATTGTAACTATTCGCAAATCCAGCATAGGCCAGCCAACCTTCTAAGCTTTTCACAACTTCAGCTCTGTTCATTTCTCCCTTCTCATACTTCTGCTTAAATTTGTCCAGACGTTTCCAGATTCTTATTGTATTGCTTTTCTTCAGTAATCGATATTTTGGGAATATTCTAAATCCAAGGAATGTT
>CAYYPF010000156.1:0-3008 GCA_964473475.1 Microcaldota archaeon
TTTATTCCAAATTAGAAACAGTTAAACAGGATGCAATACGATTAGTTGAGGAATTCCTAATTCCTGATTTTGGGCTTTCTAAGAATGAAATCTTTTATGTATTCTCTGGAAACCGTGGCTATCACATTCATGTAAGGAGTGATGCAGTTTACTCTTTAGGAACAGACGAACGAAGAGAGATTGTAGATTATATCCGCGGAGTTGGTTTAGATTTTAATTCCTTTTTCAGTGAAGGAGAGAGAAAAGGAACAATCCAAGGGCCAAGGCCTTCTGATTTTGGTTATAGGGGAAGATTTGTAGATAAGGTTTTATATATTTTGGAAAAAGAGCCGCAAAAAATATACAGGGGATTTTCTGATCCAGAAAAGAAGAGGAATTTCTTAGAGGGAATTTCTCAGGGGAATTGGAGCAGATTGCCTTTTTCCTCAACTCAACTTATGGCTAAATTAACTCCAATTGCAAAGGAATTGCCTCTTCTCACAGTTGATGCAGATGCAGCAGTAACCTATGATATAAAGAAATTAATCCGGATGCCAAATACAATTCATGGAGAAACTGGATTTATTGCAAAAGAGGTAAAGAATATGGATTCATTTGAACCATTGATGGATGCACTAATTCATTCTAAAGAAATTTTAAATGTAGAATTTATAGAACCTGTTCCAGAAATTACTCTAAGAGGAACTATTTACTCATTCTCCCAAGGGCAAAAGATAGAACTTCCTAAAGAAATTGGATTATTTTTTGTTCTAAAAGGCTCTGCAAAATTATATTATAGTTGATTATATATAACTTTATAAATTATTTTTCTAATTATATTTCTTATATGTCTTTAGTTATGAGAAAACCTTTTACCAGATGGGGTTATAGAAAAAAGGTAGTAAACCCTAAAAAAGTTGTAAAATTACCTTTAAGCATGTTGCACGTTTCAGAGAGATGTGGTCGAGGTTGTAATTATTGTGCAATAGATGCAAAATCTACAGACGCACAAATGCCTTGGCCTCTTTTTATGGGAATATTAAAGAGCAAACAAGTTATATTTTTTAGAAATCCTGGTTTGTTCTTAGGAGACGGAGAAGTAATAATCTACAGAGATGCAAAGGAAGGAAAGAACCTTTTGGATATTTTAGAAATGCTGCTCTGCAGAATGAAGTTACACGTACAGTTTACAACTGCAGGGTTAGTTCCAGTTAATATTCAGGAAGGCAGGGACGTTCTAATGGGGTTGCGTGATTTGGGCCATTACCTTTCAAGATTAACTGTAAATCTAAGTTTCAACTTTTTGCATGGGTTGTCTCATTCAGAGTATATGCAGTGTATGGGGGAAACTCTTTCAGCTATGCTAGATTCGAGATTTGCACCAACTGTGAGTATGAATATGATGCAGGATCCATCAACAAGGCCAGGAAGCACGGAATACGAGCATTTAGTTTGTTCTGCTGCAGAACTTCATGAAAAGTACGGTGTAGGGGGCGGAGATGTCCTTACAGTTGGACCATTTGGCCGTGCTTTGAGGTATTATAGATTTGAGGCAGATTCAAGGCCAGAGGAGGAACGGGCAGCAGATATTTGTTTATGTCCAGTATATAAATCCAGGGATGCTCCTTTGTTTGGCGTACGTGCGAATGGAGATATTCTTCCTGCCTGTCTTGCAATGGGAGAGCGCGGAGCTACTATTGGAAATGTTCTTACAAATGATGCCTCCCAGATACATTCCCTGCTTGAAGAATTTCTTTTAGAGCATATACTCCGGACAGCAAACAGGCCAGATACTCTTCAGATGTGCGAGCACCACATGAGATGGAATAAGCATTTTTCATCTGAGCGTTCAGAAAATCCAATCATTGTGCTACCCTAAACTGAATAAAAATAAATTGCAATTAAAAGATTCAGAACTCAATAACTGTATTCTGGTTTACGACTGCTACCCAGGAAGGATCAGACCATTTATCAGTAGCACTGAGATGGTGTCTAAAGAACCCATTATAATCGAAAAGACGGAGTGTAAGATTACCATTCCAACCAATTTCCTCAGGTTTTATGCCAATATCCCTTAGCATGAATAAATATTCAACATCCAGTTGATAAGGAAATAAAAATTCTTTAGAGCTAAGGACTCGAAAATGTTTTTCACCTATACCCCAACTGTTTGCACTATTCGTACACCAATTCAATGGTTCATCTATTTTTCCATTATTCAGTATAATCCCATCTTCGTCAACTGATCCTGACCAGCCAGTTGTCCTTAATACATCCTTAACCTTAACATCTGTTTCTGGTTTGAACCTCTCAGATACAGAAGCTTCGTATACAATCAGTATTAGCGTTTTATCCAGTCCTTTTAATGTTCGCTTTACTTCGTTTGCTGTTATCTCCAATTTATCTATTGGAATAATTCCCATTCCTGCTGCATTTTGCAGGCTTATTTCAATTCCATTTTGGAGTTTTACTGGGGCATCTGGGACATTAAATATTGCTACTAATAGCCTCCCTGTTTCCTTTCCACCAACGTCTTTTTCCCATTCCAACCAGACTATTCTTTTTCCTATTGGTTTGTTTAAGTCTGTTTCAAAGCCTTTGGGATGAAATCCAAATTCTCTTGCTCTGCAGATTGAACGATCTTCCAAGAATATTCTAGGGCCAGTGCCATAAGAATCATTTAATTCATTTATTGATGCAATTAGTGTTCTCGGAGTGCCAGTAAATGCCCTGAACATTCTTTGTTGTTTGCTTTTTTCTTGTAAAACCCAAATATCTTTGCCGTTTGGCAATTTTCTACTATGTATAGCAGTCATATATTCCCCCAAGTTGTATTGTAATTTATGGAAACATATGTTTAAAAACCATATGGTATGGCAAGGGCATATAACTTCCTATATCAAACCAACAAAGTTTTTCGGAGCAATGACACAATCTATTCTGAGGTTGGTTTGATAGACTGCGATCGTAAACTGCGAAGCAGTTTGCGAGATGAGAACTATAGTTCTCGTAGAACCGAATTATTTATG
>CAYYPF010000157.1:0-2995 GCA_964473475.1 Microcaldota archaeon
GAAAGTTTTTTTCGTATTTTTCTAAATCTGGATTCACAAAAGCAGCGAATAATATAGATATGAAATTTGGTACAGCTTCATCAAAAGTGCGCCTAACCTCTTCCAATACAACAAGTGTTTCTTCTATTGCATGGATTCTTTTTTCTGTACCTGGAATTCCTAGAAAATTGTCTGGATCCAGAAGCAATCTTAATATAAATGAAAAATTTTCTCTTGAGGTGCCTGCAAATCTCAATAGTTCTTGCTGAAATCTCGGATTATCAATATTCCTAAAAATAGATCTAACTTGGTTTTTTGTTAACTCTGGGGGTATTGCCTTTTCATTTTGGGTCATGCCATCAGCCTTCTGGGATTACGATTATTTGTCCTACCTAAACAAAAATTTCCTGCATTCATAATAATCAACCAGAGGATCTTGGACCGCCAGGCCTAGATGTAACTGCAGTGTTTCTGACTTCTTTTAGAGTTTTGCCTGCTTTACGGGAGAATGTCATTTGGATAGCTCCATTAGCCATGGGCTGTAGCCCTATTTCCTGTAATTTTTGATTAATCATTGAAGCAAGTTCTTGCCAAGTTAAGCTTGGATCTTGAGAAACACATGCTAAGACAATTTCTGCTTGTTTATCTGATATTTCAGTTAATGTTTTTCTGCGTTTTTGTTTTAGCTCTTCATGTGCATATAAAGAGAATAATTGGGATGCACGGCTAATATGAAGGTGATATACTCCTAGTAGATCCAAGACCTTATTAGCTTCATCAACTATTGTTTCCCAGCTGGCTCCAGGGTTAGCATCCACGTATTCTAGAATTATATCTGCTTTTTTCTCACCTGTTGAAAATTTTCTTTTATCTTCAGGTACTGGTGCTTCTTCTGGTTGAGCAGTTGGAGGAGCTTGCACTGGTTCTGGTGCAACTGTTGCATTAGGTGATCTAAGTGAAGCTAATAATTGTGCAGATAGATCTTCTGGAATTGGAATTCCAAAAGCCTTTGCAAGTTTGATTGTGATCCTAGTGTAATCATCAACAGCAGCAGAAGCATCTGCAAGAGTAGATGTTCCGTTTCTTCTTCTTTCTTCTCTTTCCTCAACCCTGCGTTTAACTTCTTCAAACAACTTGAGAAGTTCTGGTGATAGTTGAGGTCTAAGAGGTTCTTCCACAGCTCTAATTCCCTCCTTTTTCCTTGCCTGTTTGCGTAAGTCCTTAAGTTCTAGATTACCATGAGAGGAAAAAAGAGCTTCGATGTAGTGTTTAGTTACATCATAGCCTAACTGTTCCTTAACTAGTGCTGGAATTGTTCCAAAATTAACTAATGGGTTAGCCCTTACTTGTTCTTCAATTAATGCTAGAACACTCTTAACTTTTTCAGATCGTTCTCCTTTTATTAGTGATATTCCTCCTTGGGTTCCTGTTCTGCGTTTTCTTTCCTGAATAGCTTTAGTTCTTTCCTCTCTTAAAGTTGGGTGATCAGCTGAATGTGAGCGACAAACTCTTGGCAGTAAATATGTAGTAGTATACCGTGCATTAATTTTATTATTGGGAAACTGTTTAGATAATCTTTCAGCAATTTCATTCCTAGGCATTCCCATATTCTCTGGTTTTTCAGTCAGAAGAGCATACATTGCATCTATAATTCTTTGCACACTGGCAATTCTTTTTTTTCTAGTAAACTCTGGATGCTCTGGGAGAATATATTTTCCCAGAACATATTTCACATAATTTAGTTTCAGGGGTTTTTTCTTTGGAAGGGTTTCATCTGCATTTAGTTTATCAGTTAGTTCTTGGAGAGTTGCGTTTGGGAATTTCTGCTTGAGTTTAATTAATTTTTCCTTAACTTTCAGGGTAAACAAACGAACAGGCATTCTGATGTGATAACTTTCCTTCTGGCTAACCTTTGCCTTTAAATCTTTTCTTTGTGCATAGGTGCGCGTGGTAATAAGCCGTAATTTACTCGGACTTAAGCCATTCATTGGAAACTTTGCACAGATCTCTGCCTGCAGAGTCGTAGTTTCAATAGTTGATCCTTCTGGAACACGTTCTAATCTAGCAATTACCCACTGGATGATTTCTTTTCTCTCTGCTTTTCTAATTGCCGGAGTATCGTCCATTGGGATTGGAACTTTGGATGGTTGTTCTTCTTTTTGTTTCCTTTCTTTTTTTGGTTTAGGTTCTTTTGTCCTGGATTGTGAATTGGATTCCCTGTAATCCTTTCTTCTTTCCTTAAGGACTGAGTTTCTTTTGAATACCGAGGCAAGAACAACACTCACATAGCCTGCAGAGATTTTATAACCAAAATTCCCTGATAATTTTTCTGCAAGAGCTGAATTGCTCAATGAGATGTCTGCTTCCAAAAGTTTTTCTGCATGTTTTCCTAGCATATCCATTGTAATTACATTTCTTTTTCCATAACAAATTGCTCTGGGTTGCTCTACTGGGGAAACTGGTTTTATACCTGGTTGTACAGCAGGCTGTTCTGAAATTGGCTCTTGTACTGCTGGCTCTAATGATGGTGGTTCAATTGGTTCTTGGGTTGTATCTAGCGCTGGCTCCTCTTGGATTGGAGGAACTACTGGAGTTGGTGGAGCATCTTTAACTGGAAGCTCTGGAATATCTTGAATTGGAGGAATTGATACCAGAGTATAAGCTGGTTCTTTTGGAGGAAGGGAAGCTGTTGGCCCATCTTTTTTTGCAGATTTAATAAGCCCTTCTACTTTTTGGAAAGGAAAGGGTGTATTGGGATAATGCTCCTGGAGCATTTTTCTTATGCGAACGATATCATCTATTCCCCGTTTAAGCAGGCCCCTTACAACAGGAATGATTTCTTTTGAATTATTCTCATCAAGGGAAAGGGTACCGCTTGTTTTATTTTTATCCATAACTCGTGGGTTTTCTGCCAGATAATCTGATAAAATTTCTACAAGCCCAGACATCTCATTTTCAAACAACCCGCTAAATCCCTTAAAAGTTGAACCATCCCTGACAACTTCAAGAAAATCCA